>JAFDKD010000022.1 GCA_019307165.1 Deltaproteobacteria bacterium
GCCGATCACAGGCCGGAGAAAGTGGTTTTTCCGAATACGGGGACAACATACGACCCTGAATATATCAGAGGGAAACGGATTGTGGCATTTGCGGGCATTGCCCGCCCGGATGTTTTCCACAGGACCCTCATGGAGATGGGGGCCGAGGTGGTTTATTTTGAAGGATACGGGGACCATCATCCGTTCACGATCGGAGAAATTGCCGGTCTGGATGATAAAAAAAGGCAGATGGGAGCCGATTGCCTGCTGACGACGGAGAAAGATTGGTGGCGTTTGGGCATGCAAGCCGATCAATGGGAAGACATGGGATTTCTACAGATTGAATTCAGTCTGATTGACGGGAAGGAAAGCCTTTTCGAACTGATCCGGGATCGCGTGCGCAAGAGGAGAGTGATATAATCCATGAGGATGGTCCCGTCGAAAAAGCAAATCGAACCCGACGGGGTTCGACGGATCCTGGTCATTGCCACCAGCTGGGTCGGGGACGCCGTCATGAGCCTTCCCGCCCTTGAAGCGGTCGGCGAAATCTTCCCGGAGAGTACGGTTGCCGTGATGGCAAAACCTTGGGTGCAACCACTGTTTGCGTGCCATCCTGCGGTTGACTCGGTCGTCTCCTATCCGGCCAAGGTCCCCGTGGCAAAGGAACCCTGGGCGCTGTTCAGCGCGGCCAAGCGGATCCGTGAGGGGCGCTATGACCTTGCGGTTCTTTTTCAGAATGCCTTTCGTGCGGGCCTGATGCCCTTTTTGGCCGGCGTAAAATACAGGCTGGGTTATAATACGGATGGCCGGGGCATCCTTTTGACCCACAGTGTGGCGCTAACCGAAGATCTCCTGTCCGTGCATCAGGTCACCTATTATACGTCAATCCTGGCGTCCATGGGATGGCCGGTCAACACGGTCACACCGGTCGTGCACCTATGTGGGGAGGATCGGTCCGAGGCCGAACGGATACTGTTGTCCAACGGCATCGGCGGAGACGATTTCGTGGTGGCCCTGGGTCCGGGCGCCGTGTTCGGCGACGCCAAAAGGTGGCCTGCCGATCGTTTTGCGACAATAGGCGATTGGGCGGCCCGGCGCTGGGGCGCGAAAATCCTGTTGATGGGGAGCCGAAACGAGACCGGAATCTGTGACGAACTGAGTCGGGGCATGACGACCCCGGCGCTCAATCTGGCCGGCGCCACGACGCTCATGCAGGCGCTCGCCCTGTTATCGATAAGCCGTTTGTTCGTGACCAACGATTCGGGATTGATGCATGCGGCAGCGGCACTGGGAACCCCGACCGTCGCCGTATTCGGGTCCACGGATCCCCGAACCACCAGTCCCATAGGCCCCAGGGTTCGCTTGGTCAGACATCCCGTGCCGTGCGCCCCCTGTCTGAAGCCTTCATGCCCTACGGACCACAAATGCATGCTTTCCATAGGGCCCGAGGATGTATGGCGGGCCATGGTCGAACTGAGAGAGGAGCCCATGTGAAACGGCCGGCTGTTTTCATAGATCGGGACGGTACCATAAATGAGCAGATGGGGTATATCAATCACCCCGGCCGTTTCGTTCTTTTGCCCGGGACCGCACGGGCCATCAAGATGTTGAAAGACAGCGACCGTCTCGTAATCGTCGTATCCAATCAGTCCGGGGTCGCCCGGGGCTATTTTCCGATCCAGCTGGTTCACGACGTACACCGGATGATGACTGATTTGCTGGCGCGAGAGGATACCGGAGTTGACGGTGTTTATTTCTGTCCGCACCATCCCGGAGGGACGGTTGACGAGTACCGCAAATCCTGCGAGTGCCGCAAACCCGCCACCGGGTTGATTCAGGCGGCAAAGGCGCAATTTCGGATCGATATGTCGGGATCTTATGTCATCGGTGACCGCTTGAGCGACATGGAATTGGCCGAGCGCTGCGGTTTGCGGGGCATATTGGTCAAGACCGGCTATGGCGCCGGTGAAATCCAATATCTGCTTCCAACCTCCTCTGTGACGCCATGGCGCATCGCCGAGAATCTTCTGGATGCAGCCCGTGTTATTGTAAGGGAAGCCGGGCAGGCGGGAAGGCCCGAATCCGCCGTTTAATTGGTAAAGATCCGGGTAGGACCCGGCTTCGCTAAAGAACAGCTTCGCCGCGGCACGCCCGGCTTTTAGGCCGCCCCCATAGGGGACCGTTCAGATAGGCTGAGGTTAAGGTTGAGCAACAGATTGACGCTTGTGTTTTCCTTTTCTCAACCTGGACCTTAACCTGAACCTGGCGAAGCCACTCTCAACCTGGCGGAGCACGGTTCGCTTTTCCGGGATGGCATAGCCAGACAACTCTGACCTGGCCCAGAGGACCAGGTTTTGCCGATGGAATAAATGAGGATCAATACCGAAACATGCCTTCCAGTATTTTAGTCATTAAACTGAGCGCCATAGGGGACGTGGTCCATTCGCTGCCGTTCCTTGAAGTGCTTCGAAAGAATTTTCCCGGTGCGCGCATCGACTGGATTGTTGAGGCGGATGCGGCGCCGATCGTTGAAGGACATGAGGCCATTGACCGATTGTTCGTGTCGAGCCGAAAACCCTGGCAGAAACGCCTTGTGGAGATAGGCAATTATCTTCCGGTGCTTCGGGAAGTCGCCCGGTTTGTCAGGGAATTGCGGGGATACCGCTATGAACTTGTGATCGACCTCCAGGGCCTGCTAAAGAGCGCCTTATTGGCGGGCCTGGTCAGAGGCAGGGAAAAGATCGGCCTGGAGGGGGTGAGGGAAGGCGGCTGGGTGTTTTACAACCGCCCCGCGATACCCGTGGATTATCGCCGGCACGCCGTGGATCGCTATCTTCAGGCAGCCGACTATCTTAACTGTCGGAGGACAGGATGGGACGGCAAGATTCCGTTGACCCAAAGGGACAGGAAGAGGGTGGACGAACTGCTTCGTCTTCCTGAAATCGGGAACAGGCGGATTATTGCATTCAACCCCATGGCCAGATGGAAAACGAAACTGTGGTCCCCGGAAAAGTTTGCCGAGTCGGCGGACATGGTGAGTCAAAAGCTGTCCTGCGCGGTCGTTTTTACCGGAAGCCGATCGGACCGTCCCTTGATACGGGAACTTTCGGCTCAAATGAAAAACCCGGCCTTGAATCTGGCGGGGCGAACGTCTTTGAAAGAATTGGCCTATCTTTACTCTCGATGCCGGGCCTTGGTGTGCACGGATACCGGGCCCATGCATATTGCGGCGGCCATGGGATGTCCCGTTGTGGCCCTTTTCGGGCCGACGGACCCGCTTCGCACGGGCCCGTACGGAGCCGGCCACCGAGTCATTCGGGCCGGGGTGGCGTGCAGTCCCTGTTTCAAGAAGAAATGCGAACAACCGATCTGCATGGAGACCATTTCCACGGGTCAGGTCTTTGAGGCGGTCGCTCATGTGGTACAGGGTGCGGGAAAGGTGTATTCAAATTGAACGGGCCGTAAAGAGCACGGCTTATATGCCCTGGGATTTACAGTAAAACAGGAGGTTTATGGAGTATGGCTATCAGTAAGGAATTATTGGATATACTGGCATGTCCAAAATGCAAAGGCGACATCCGTCTCAATGAGGAGCAAAACGGGCTTATCTGCGACAACTGCAAACTGCTTTATGAGATCAAGGATGATATCCCCATTATGTTGATCGATGAGGCCGGACCGCTTACATGAGTCGAAGATCCGGGTGCTCGAATTTCCGGATGTCCGAGGACGTCTTGAACGGCAAGAATCAGGACATGACAACACCATCGCGAGATGAGCGTTTTTTGGGGCATATTCGAGAAGCCGTCCGCGAGAGACGGAAGGGTTCGCATGCGATTTTTGACTTTTCGGCCACGGTCGGCGAAAATTACGAGTCGAAGAGATACGGCCTTATGGTGACGTGGGCCCTCAGGGACCCCTTTTTTCCCTTGAGCCTCTTTGAAAAGCACTATATGGGGCCATCTGCCGAAACGGGTTTGAAAACTGCGGCCCTGGCCCAACAACTGGCCCTTTTTTGCCGAATGTTCATTCGTATCAGGACGGACATCGATCGATATTTCCACAACAGCGACGTGACCTGCATAGATTTGGACGGCGACGGGGATCAAGACGTTTTCCGGGATCAATGGTGCAGCCTCTGCGGTGTATGCTGCCAATTGACGGGGACCGTGCCCGATCCGCCGCGCCCTGTACGATATCCGGGGTATTGGTATGCCTGGTTGGCAGGCGACGGTCCGGTACTTCAGAAATTTTGTCCGTTTCTTTTCGAGCTGCCGCGTAAGGCCTTATATTTCTGTGCGATTCATCATGTTAAACCCGAGACCTGCCGCGCATACGGACGGGAAGATTGTTTGAAAAACCATCCGGGTATGGCGAGAGTGTAAAGCGGTTCAGCAGGTAATGACAATTATTTTTCATGAGGAGGTCGACAACCATGGAAATCACTCAACCGGGCGGTCATTTGGATCAGATGATCAGAGAAACACGCGCCCATCAGGTGCAACTAAGTTCCATGGCCGATGTAAAGGCCAATATGATGTTGACCGTGGCATCGCTGATGATACCCCTGGTGTCGCGTTATCTGGGTGATCCGAGGCTCGGCCGGGCCGCTTTCATCATGATCGGCTTCTGCGTCCTGACGGTTATGCTGGCGGCTTATGCGGCAATGCCGAAGGGCCACTTCGGGAAGCGGGGAAAAAATGAGCCGGACGTAAAAAGCCCCTTCTTTAATATCCTGTTTTTTGGTAATTTCGTTTACATGGATTACGGGGTTTACCTGAGGGAAATGGAAGAAATGATGAACGATCCCAGCCGTACCTATGAGGCGCAGTTGAGAGAGATTTATACATCGGGACAATATCTTTCTACACAGAAATTTCGCTACATACGCTTGGCGTATATGTCTTTTATTGCCGGCATCTGCACCAGTGCGCTGGTTTGCGGCGCCGGGTTCATTATTTAATCCCTTAAGGTCATGCAGCTTCACACGGATGTAGGGCCCATCGTCCGGCGATGGGATCGTAACGCCTGAATCCTGGATGATCCGGGTACCGGCAGTTCAAAAATTAAAGGAGCGTGACGTATGAGCAAAGACGAAAGCGCGGCGGAATCCTCTGTTGAGAAGACATCATCTCATGGAGGAGGAGATGCCACACCCTCCGGAGCGGAAGATCGGGGAACCGCAGGGGAAGGCGCGGCCCGGGAAGACAGCCAGGGATGGGAAGACGCCGAAAACGGCAGGAAACACCTGAGGATTCCCATCTTCGTGAAGCTCGCGGCCCTGTCCACCCTGCTTATCCTTCTGGTCATATCCAGCACCAATTTTTTTGTCATCAAAAAGCAGAAGGAACAATTTCTCGATCAGTTGATGAACCTTGGGGAGAGCATGGTCCGTATTTTGGCCAGTTATGTCCCGGACAAGCTTCTGGGAGAAGAGGAGCTGGCCATATTTCAGTTGCTCAACGACATCGCGAAGCATGATCAGGTCCTTTATGTGCTGGTCAGTGACAAGGATAACAAGATCATGGCCCACACCGATCTGGAGGAAGTGGGCAAACCCTATTCAGCCCCGAAAAGCATCAAGCAGCTGAGAAAGAACGATCAAATCGATATCGTCACGACCTTCCACGAAGGAGAAGAGGTGCTGTACGTTAAATCGCCGCTGAGCTTCCGGGGGATAACATTGGGGAATGTCAGCATCGCCATTTCGCAGCGGGCCATTCAAGAGAGTATTCGGAAATCGGTGATCTACATAACGGTCATGGCCGTTGTGATCACCATACTGGGCGTGTTTATGAGCCTCGGGTTGAGCATGTATTTCTCGCGGCCCATCCGAAAACTGGTGGATCGGACCAGGGACATGGGAAGGGGGGATTTCACTCAACGGGTCGATATCAATCGAAATGACGAATTGGGCGACCTGGGCGTTGCGTTTAACAAAATGGCTCAAGACCTGGAACTCAAGGAAAAAATCAGGGATTCCTTCGGTCGGTATGTAACGCCCGAAATCGTCGACCTGGTCCTCGAAAGCCCGGATAACAAGTGGATGAAAGGATATCGGGTGGATGTCACGGTGCTGTTCGTGGACATCAGGGGGTTTACGACCCTTTCGGAAAACAAGGAGCCCGAGGAGATCGTTGAGTTGTTGAACGATTATTTTTCCGATGTGACGGACGTGGTCATCAAATACGGCGGCCACTTGAACAAGTTCGTCGGGGATGAGGCCATGGCGGTTTTCGGCGCGCCGGTGTCGGACGCCGATCACGCGGAATCCGCGGTTCGAGCGGCCCTGGATATACAAAGCGCTATCGCCGAAGGAAACCTCAAGGAGGAGCGGAAATCCAAAATCAGCGTGGGCGTGGGCATCAATTCGGGCGAGACGGTCGCGGGCAACCTCGGTTCGGACAAGAGGATGGAATACACCGTCATCGGCGACAATGTCAACGTCGCCTCCCGTTTAACATCCCTCGCAAAGGCCGGGGAGATACTGATCAGCGAGCGAACTTATGAGCATTTTTCCAGGAAAGAAATTTTCATCGTGGAACAAAGGGGAAAGGTTTCCGTGAAGGGACGGAAAGAGGGACTCAACATTCTGAACGTTACAAGCCTGAGCCAGGCCTGAGAGGCCGGACAGATAGGCTGAGGTCAAGGCTAAGGTTGAGGAAAAGAAAGGTTAAGGCTGAGGTTAAGGTTGAGCAACAGATTGACGTTTGTGTTTTCCTTTTCTCAACCTGGACCTTAACCTGAACCTGGCGAAGCCGTCTCTCAGCCTCAACCTAGACCTCAACCTGGCGAAGCACGGTCCTATGGACCCGGATCTTTACGCTTGGGAGGGGGCTTCTCTCAAGGGAGGGCGGGAAGAGGACCTTTCCGTAATAAGGATTTCCTCGATTTTACGCTGGTCCCCTTTTTGGACGGTGAACTCGAACCTGTCGAAGTCGAGCTTCTCGTTCTCCTGGGGAACGGAGCCCATCAGATGGATCAGGAAACCGCCCACCGATTCGAATTCTCCCCTTGGAAACTCGATACCCAGATGCTCTTCCAGCTTTTTGATCTCAAGACGGGCATCCACTAGTACCGTCCGATCGTCCACTATCGACATAAGAGGCTTTTCCGTGTCGTGTTCGTCCATGATTTCGCCGACAATTTCCTCCAGGATGTCTTCGATGGTGATGATCCCGGCCGTCCCGCCGTATTCGTCCGTCACGATGGCGAGGTGCGTGTTTCCTTCCTTCAAGTCCCTCAGAACATTGCTGATGTTTTGGGCTTGAGGAACGAAAAAGGGCTTTCGAAGCATAGAAGAGGGGATTCTGGACTCCGAGCTTTCTCCATAAACCTTGAGGAGGTCCTTGGCATGCAGGATTCCTGCGATCTCGTCGATATTGCCGTTGTGAATGGGGATTCGGGTATGTCCGCACTCCCTGACCAGATGGATGACCTCTCCCAGGGTTGATTCCGCTGACGCGGCTGAGATATTGGTGCGGGGAATCATGACGGATTGAACGCGCGTTTCCTTCAGGTCGAGTACGCCATAGACCATATGGGATTCTTCATTGCTGATGAACCCGCGTGCCTCCCCTTTGTCAATAAGGTCATGGATTTCTTCGGCTAGGTCGGTGCTATTCCCAAGGCGGGTTTTTTTCAGGAATAGCGATTTTATGAAGTCAAAAAAACCTCGTTCCGAATCTTCTTCCAAGGATATTCTTGCCCTCTTGTAAGGTGGGTAGACCCCGTAATTCGACCGACGGACGATGGCGCAGGGGAAAATAATATAAATTCTATAGTTATGTTGGGAAAATGTCAAGGATTTAGGGGCAGAGCTGCGATGTGGGATAGCATGGCGCAAAGCGTATGGCGGCGAACCTCATCCCTTGGCTCTGAAAGCAGACGGGGTAAGACGCTCCTGACGGTGGCGGCCTCAAAGCCGGGCGCGCCGCGGCGTAGGCCCGCTATCAGCGGGACGAAGCCGGGTCCTATATGTCCGCGTCTTTACTAATTTAGTCCCGGCTAAACCCCGCGCCACCGGCGCAGGGTTTAGCCGGGACTAAATTATGCTTGACTGGTTGCCGGGCATGTAATATATTTATTTGGATTTCAGGCGGGCATAGCTCAGTTGGTAGAGTACAAGCTTCCCAAGCTTGGTGTCGCGGGTTCGACCCCCGTTGCCCGCTCCATAAACCTGTTGTATTTTAGAGTATGGCCTGCCCCCCCTTTTGAGGTTGTCGATCTTTTGAAGGTTGATTTACTTCGATTTGCGGACTAGGCGTATGTTATTTTTGTCATCCTGTGAAGGTGCTAATGTAACAGAACGCTTTTCAGATTAGTCTGCAGTACCGGGGAAGCGGGCCGAGGGGTTCGCTTTTTTTTATGTCGAAAGAGATAGCCGAACAGGCAGCGAAACTCATAGAACCGATTGTAGAGCAGATGGCGTTGGAGCTTGTAGATGTGGAATATCTTTCCGAGCACGGCCGATGGGTGCTGCGGGTAATCGCCGACAAGCCCGGCGGGATTACGCTGGATGACTGCGCCCGAGCGAGCCGGGAAATCAGCGATGTCATCGATGTGAAAGATGTCGTTCACCATGAGTACGTCCTTGAGGTTTCATCCCCCGGACTCAACAGGCCCCTAAAACGGGAAAAGGATTTTTTGCGCGTCATAGGGGAGAAAATAAAAGTGAGGATGGCCGGTCCCGTGGACGGGAGACGGAACTTCCGAGGGGTTCTGCAGGATTTGAAAGATCACACCCTTTACCTTGGGTTGGATCGAAAGATATTTGTCTTGCCCCTGAAAAACGTGGAAAAGGCCAACCTGATTTATGGGTTTGAGGGGACAAGCCCCGCGCGCTCCAAAAATATCATGAAAGGCACAAAATGATTTCGGACTTGAAAAGATTGGTTGATCAGATCAGCCGGGAAAAAGGCGTAGAGTTGGACGTACTGGTTAAAGCGCTTGAGGAGGCGGTTCGAGCCGCGGCCCGTAAGAAATACGGTCCGGAACATGACCTCGAAGTCAATTACAACGAAGAGTTGGGAGAAATCGAGGTCTTCGAATTCAAGGAAGTCGTGGAGAAAGTAACCAGCGACCATCTCGAGATATCCATCGGGGAAGCCAAGCGGATGGACCCGGAATCCGAGTTGGGCGACAGTCTCGGCATTAAGATGGATACGGACGCTTTCGGAAGGATCGCCGCCCAATCGGCCAAACAGGTTATTATGCAGCGCTTGAAGGAAGCGGAGCGAGACGTTGTCTATGATGACTTCAAAGACCGTCGGGGGGAGATCATTAACGGGATCGTCCAGCGGTTTGACCGGGGATCGATCGTCGTGAATCTGGGCCGGGTGGAGGCCGAACTTCCCGGGAAGGAACAGATGCCCAAAGAGTCCTACAGACAGGGCGACCGGATCAGGTCTTATATCCTGGATGTGAGGCAGCACAGCAGGGGGCCTCAGATTGTATTGTCCCGGACCCACCCCAATTTTTTGTCCACCCTGTTCGAGAACGAGGTGCCGGAAATTTCAGAAAGGATTGTCCAGATCGTTCAAGTGGCAAGGGAACCGGGCGGCCGGGCAAAAATTGCAGTTATGTCCAAGGACTCGGATGTCGATCCCGTTGGGGCCTGTGTGGGGATGAAAGGCAGTCGTGTCCAGGCCGTTGTAGAAGAGTTGCGGGGGGAAAAGATCGACATTATTACCTATGACGCCGATCCGGCCAAATTCATCTGCAATGCTCTGTCGCCCGCTGAAATCGTTCGGGTGATCGTAGACGAGGTCAACCGCGTTATGGAGGTGGTGGTGCCGGACGACCAGCTGTCGCTGGCTATTGGAAAACGCGGACAGAACGTGCGGCTGGCATCCAGGCTGACGGGCTGGCGACTGGATGTGACCAGCGAGACGATTTATAACCAGACGCTCAAGGACGGGTACAAGTCGCTCCTGGACCTCCCGGGAATCGGCGAAAAACGAGCATCGGAACTCTATGAAGCGGGATTCAGGTCCGCTGAGGACGTTGCCTCGGCGACATTTGACGATCTCATGACCATAGGGGGAATGACCGAGGCCAGGGCCAATAAGCTGCTTGAGGGGGCCGTTTCCTATGTCGGACGAGCGAAAGACGAGTCCGGCGAGGTCGATCGGGCCGATGTCGATGTGCCGGAACAAGGCCCCGAGGAATCGGATGAATCGTCAGCTGACGGGAAAACATAGAAGGCATGTCCCTCTCCGGACATGCATTGCATGCAGAGAAAAACGCAATAAAGCGGTCTTGATACGGATGATACGGGATGAATCCGGTCGGGTAGTCCGGGACGATGCCGGCAGGGGTGGCGGCAGGGGCGCATATGTCTGCCCTGACAGGTCCTGTCTGGAGAAATTGAAAAAGGGGCATCTCCTGCGGAGGGCATTGCGAGCGGATTCCCCGTTGACGCTGAATTCCGAAACATGGACCATATGATAACGGAGATGTAATTCTTTCCGGGGGGATAAATGGCGAAAGTTAGGGTATATGAGCTGGCAAAAGATCTGGAAACGGACAGCAAAAAGCTGGTGGAAAAACTGATCGACGGCGGGATGAATATCAAGAACTACATGAGCACGCTTGATGAGGAGGCGGTGACTCGCGCCAGGGAGATTTTTTCCGGGGCCGTCTCTCAGGTCGTAGAGGAAAAGCGAATCAAGCCGACGGTCATCCGCAGACGAAAAAAAATTGTGAAGGTCGAGGAAAAAGCCCCCGAGGAAAAAATTGAAACAGCGCCTGAGGTGGAAGAAGAAACGCCTGAGCCGGAGCCTGGGCCCCCGCCGGTTGAGGGAATAGAGGCGCCGGAGGTTGTGGAGGTGACCGAGGAACCGGAACCGCCCGTTGCGGGAGAGACGCCGGAGCCCCCTCCCGAAGAAAAAGCGGAACCGCCGAAAAAGAAACCGAAGTCCAAGGCCAAAAAGGCAAAGCGGAAGAAGGGGGATGAGCCGGCAAAGATCATCAAGCTCCCCGAGGAAGGGCCTTTGAAGGAACTCATCGCGCAAAAAGAAAAGGCAGCCGCAACGCCCCGCAAGGGGAAGCCGCCGGCCCGCAAACCGGCCGAAATAGCCAAGGAAGTGGTCAAAGATACCAAGAGGGCCAAACCCGCCAGAAAGAAGAAAGACCGAAAAACGGCGGGGAAGCTCGAGGGCGAGGCCAAAGCCCCCCAACGCCGCGCGAAAAAGGAGATATATGAAAGGGTAGATCTTTACAGGGGTCGCGCCACCAAGCGAAAGGGGAAAAAGGCGGGAGAGAAATTAAAGGAGGCCATCAAACGACAGAAACAGACCGAAATTACGGTCCCGAAGGCAATCAAAAGGAGAATTAAGGTCCAGGAATTTGTCACCGTGGCCGAATTGGGCAAGGCCATGGGCATCAAGGCGCCGGACCTGATCAAGAAACTGTTGGGCCTCGGTGTGGTGGCGAATATCAATCAACCCCTCGACTTCGAAACGGCGTCACTGGTTGCGGACGAATGGGGGTATGAACTCGAACTGGGCACGTTTCAGGAGGAAAGTTTCATCGCCGATACCGAGGACAAACCGGAAGACCTGACGGCGCGTCCCCCCGTTGTCACCATCATGGGACATGTGGATCACGGCAAGACCTCTCTTCTGGATTATATCCGCAAGTCCAATGTCCTCGGCGGCGAATCCGGAGGAATTACCCAGCATATCGGGGCCTATTACGTGAACACCGATGCCGGCGATATCGTTTTTCTGGACACCCCGGGCCATGAGGCGTTTACCGCCATGCGCGCAAGGGGCGCGAAAGTAACGGACCTGATTATCCTGGTGGTGGCGGCGGACGACGGTGTCATGCCCCAGACGAGAGAAGCCGTCAACCATGCCAAGGCGGCCAACATACCGATTGTGGTGGCCGTCAACAAGATCGATAAGGCCGAGGTCGACCTTGACAAGGTGAAAAGGGAACTGGCGGACCTGGGCCTCAGTCCCGAAGACTGGGGTGGAGACACCATCTATGGTTATGTTTCGGCCAAGACGGGGGAAGGCATCGACGAACTGTTGAACCTGATATCGCTCCAATCCGAGATGCTGGAGCTCAAAGGCAATCCCAACAAAGCGGCCCGGGGGAGCATTGTCGAGGCCAAACTGGACAAGAGCAAAGGCGCGGCGGCTACGGTGCTAATCAGTAACGGGACCCTCAAGAAAGGGGATTTTTTCGTTTGCGGCGAATACTACGGGCGCGTTCGGGCAATGGTCAATCACAGGGGCAGGATCATGAAGTCGGTGGGCCCCTCCATGCCCGCGGAAATTTACGGTATCAACGGCGTTCCCATGGCCGGCGATGAATTTGTCGTCGTCCAGGATGAGAAAAGCGCAAAACAGATCATCGAGCACAGAAGAGAAAAGGCCAAGAAAACGGGCGCTGTACCCAGGGGCGTGGTCAGTCTCGAAGATCTCTTCGACAGAATAAAGGAAGGCAACATCAAGGAACTCAATATCGTCATTAAAGGCGATGTCCAGGGATCCATCGAAGCGTTGCACGACTCCATGGAAAAACAGAGTACGGATGAGGTCAAGGTCAAAATCATTCACGCCGCTACAGGGGCCATAACGGAATCGGACGTCCTCCTGGCGTCGGCTTCCGGCGCCATTATCGTCGGTTTTAACGTCCGGGCGAACCCTCGCGTTCTGGAATTGCTGGATCGGGAAAAAGTGGATGTCCGGTATTACGATGTTATCTACAACGTGATCAAGGATATCCGTCTGGCCATGACCGGTTTGCTGGAGCCCACGTTCCGGGATGTGGTCACCGGGCATGCGACCGTCAAGGAGATATTCAAGGTCCCGAAAATAGGCGCCATCGCCGGATGCCAGGTTACCGACGGACATGTGGAGAGGAACTCGCATGTTCGGCTTCTCCGCGACGACGTCGTGGTATATGACGGCAAATTGGCATCGCTCAGGCGATTTAAGGACGATGTCAAAGAGGTCCAGTCCGGTTACGAATGCGGGATGAGCCTCGAGAATTTTCAGGATGTTAAACCGAACGATGTATTCGAGATGTATCGTCTGGAGGAAGTGGAGGCCGAGTTGTAGAAAAATGGTGGTGGGCACGCTGAAAATTCAGTTTTACCTGGCGGAAAATCGCTCCCTTAAAGGAAAACGCAAGGTGGTCAAAAGCATGATTGGCAGGGTGAAATCCAGGTTCAACGTGGCCATTGGGGAGGTCGGCGCCAATGACAAATGGCAGACCATCGAACTGGGTGTCAGTGCGGTGGGTAATGACAGACGCTTTGTGGACGAGTCGCTGGCCCATACGCTGGACTTCCTCGAATCACTCTATTTGGCCCAGCTGGTCGACTCGCAGATGGAGATATTCAATGTCTAATATTGTGTCCCCCACGTGTTTTCTTAATAAATTTTCGCTGGATGGCAGTTCTTTTATGGAAAACGGTTTTGGGACACAATATTAATGCGGTTTCCATTCAGAAATGAGAAAGGGCCATTTCTGAATGGAAACCGACGCGGATCTTTTCAGGTAACTCACCGAGCTTGATGTCCGTTGTCCGATGGAGGGTATTGACATGCTGGCCGGCAAACGAACCGACAGGGTGGGGGACCAGATCCTGAAAGAGATCGCCATCCTGCTGCTGGAAAAGGTTATGGACCCGAGGGTCGAAAAGGTGACGGTTACGGGAATTCGGATCAGCAAGGACCTCAAGTCCGCAAAGGTCTACTACAGTGTGATCGGGGCCGGGGATGACGCGGCCCGGGCCCAGGGCGGGCTGGACAGCGCCAAAGGATTTATAAAAAAACAGCTGGGACTGAGGATGTCATTAAGGTACGTACCCGAACTCCGGTTCATATACGATCCGACGCTGGCCGGCGGGG
>JAFDKD010000295.1 GCA_019307165.1 Deltaproteobacteria bacterium
CCCGCTGTCGTGGGGGAGTTCTTCAAAAATGCCCGGATGGACCGTGGCCATCTGCGGCCGGTGTTCGGGCGTGACCACATCGGCCATCAGTTCGCCTCCGAAGGCGGGTGTGGTCTGGTGAAGCAAGCCCGTGTCCCGATCCACTTCCAGGGACACGCAATCGGCGCTCAGGCCCGTGCCGAGACGCTTGGCCAATCGTGGAAAAAACTCGCGACCAAACGAAGTGGCGCCGCCGATCAAAATGTCCGGCTTGAAAAATGCGACCCACCCGGCCAGCACCGAGCTGTAGGACTCCACCAGGTAGTCCTTGAGGCGAGGGTGTTCGGCGGCCAGGATCACGTCCGCACCGTGCGCCACATACTCCATGGCGTACCGGGAGACCTGCTCGCCCAGGACCACGACCGCCACCTTTGTTCCCAGCCGCCTCGCCAGCTCTTTGCCTTTGGCAATTAACTGCAGGGTCACGCGGTTTTGAAAATAGTTTCTGTAGTCGCCGAATACCCACACGCGACCCACATCATCCGCTGTCGCCATCGTCCTCGTCCACGATACTCAGTGTCTCCAGTTTCCTTATAAGGCGCCGTACCAGCTCTTGGGGAGAGCCGGTCACGATTTCCCCATTTTGCCTGGGCGGCGGCGGTCGGAGCGCCCAAACCTTGGTGGCGGACCCCCGCAGCCCGACCTCGTCTTCATTCAATGCCAGTTCCTTTGAACCCCAACGGACCAGGTCCGCCTCCGAAAATGCCCTTTCGAGGGATCCCAGGGCCAGATTTCCCACCACGGCGAGCCCGCTTCGCACGGTCAGCAGGGCCGGGAGCATTACCCTGAGCGTGTCGATAATCCCATCGTTCAGCCGCTTGACCAACAGCGTCTCTTTTTCCACGTGGATCTCCGTGACCCCGCATACCTGAGGCATGTCCAACTCCTCGGCAATCTGAGGCCCCACGTGACCCGTGTCGCTGTCTATGGTCTGCATCCCGCAAAGCACCACATCGGCCTGCGGCGTCATGATCGACAGGGCACGGGCCAGGACGTGGGAGGTCGCCAAAGTGTCCGCGCCCGCAAAAAGAGGGTCCGACAAAAGAACGGCCTTGTCCGCGCCGAATGCCAGGGCCTCCCTCAGGGCTGCTTCGCTCTGGGGCGGTCCCATGGTCAAAGCGGTGACGCTGCCGCCTTCTTGCGCTCTCAAATTCAGTGCGGCTTGAAGGGCAACATAATCGAGGGGATTGATAACGCTCTCCACACCTTCCCGAATGACGGTCATCCGTTCCCGGTCCATGTGAATACTCGGTACGTCCGGGACCTGCTTGATGCAAACGACGATATTCATTGAGCCTCCCGAGCGCATCTTGAACCGGGTAACCTTCGGGGGCATATGTAACAACGTCGGCTGCGTGACAAAATAATTGTCGATTGTCGATTGTCGATTGTCGATTTAAGGAAAGTTGGACATTTCATAATTACTTCCCCCAACAAGTAGAAGGAGATGGTAGTTTTCCGTAAGCCTGCTAACTTGTGCCCATCCGTAAATGACGGAAAAGGCGGTAAAGAGCCATTTCTGGGTGGACACTAACTGCCAAGCAGTTCCCTGGCTATAACCATCCGCTGCACCTCGGATGTGCCTTCGTAGATCTCGCAGACCTTTGCGTCCCGGTAGTACCGCTCCACGGGATAGGCCTTGGTATATCCGTACCCCCCGTGTATCTGCACCCCTACCCTGGCTGCTTCCACGGCCGTCTCGCTGGCAAAGACTTTGGCCATGGCCGATTCCCTGACGTGCCGGATATTTCTATCCCGTAAATCGCATGCCCGGTAAACCAACAGTCTGGACGCCTCAACACGGGTAGCCATATCCGCCAAATGATTCTGGACCGCACCGAAAGAACCGATGGCTTTGCCGAACTGCCGGCGCTCCTTGGCGTAACGTATGGATACGTCCAGGCATGCCTGCGCAATGCCCAGAGACTGGGCCCCGATACCGATGCGTCCGCCGTTGAGCGTGGAAAGGGCAATCTTCAAGCCCTCTCCCCCTTGCCCCAGCCGGTTTTCCAGCGGGATACGGCAATCGTTGAGCGATATGGGGCATACGGGATTGCCGCGCATGCCCATGAGTTCTTCAACAGGGCCTTTTTCAAGGCCCGCGCGATCCGACTCCACGATGAATACGGAATATCGGCGGCGTTCGTCCGCGGGTCCATCAAGGGCGAAAATGAGATTGATTCCCGATACGCCGCCGTTTGTTACAAATATCTTGTTTCCGTTCAGGATATAGCCGTCCCCGTCCAGGACCGCACGGGACTCCAGAGACGACGCATCGGACCCGGCATTGGGTTCCGTAAGGCAGAATGTCCCGATTTTTTCCCCCGAAGCCAAGGAGGGCAGAAATGCCTTCTTTTGCGCCTCGGTGCCGAATTGATAAACAGGATACGCGCACACGCTGTTGTGGACCGATAAGCACAGGCCCATGGCCGCATTTGCCCGCGATATCTCTTCGATAACGATGGCGTAACTGACCGTGTCCAGGCCGGCGCCGCCATATTTCCCGGGGATTTCCAGCCCGAAGTATTGCAGCGACCCCATTTCGCGGATAATGTCCCATGGGAAAATGCCGCCCCGGTCCATTTCGACGGCAACGTCGGCAAGCCGGTGTTCACTGTATTTCCGAACGGTTCGGCGGATCACCGCCTGTTTCATGGTGAGTTCAAGGCGCAACGTATTCCCCATCTTCAGTCTTATCCGGTCAAAAAGATAAACAAAAAAACATATATCTCACAGAGTCACGGAGTTCGCAGAGAAAATCAAAAACAGACAAAAACAGTGGCGTTGTAAGGGCGGGAGCTTGTACGCCATGTTTTAGGCGTATTGATACCCGCCCGTTTCCGGGCACGCTGGTTTGATGAACCGCAGTTAACATAAAACCGGTCGTTGCATATCGCGGCTAAAGCCGCGCCTACATCCCTGACCCGAACGAACAGCAGATCACAACCGGCAACCCGTAACTCGGAACGCGCAACCCGCAACCCGTAACGCGCAACCCGTAACGCGCAACCCTAATAGTACAGCGACTTCCGCTTCTTCTGCTGCTTTCCCAGAATCAGTCCGATAACGAGCCCGCAGATGAGGACCAGGGCGCCCGATATGAACCATCGGTTGCGCTCCGAAGAACGAAGTCGTTCATTTTCTTTTTCCAATTGACGGGACTTGGTCTCGCTGGTTTCAAGGGCCGCCGTCATCTTCTCGGATGATTCCTTCAGTTCGAGGTATTCTGAGGACTCGTTCTTCAGCGTTTCGTATCCCTCTTCCAGGCGTTTGAGGTTATCCGTGCTTGCTTTCAAAGCACCTTCGAGTTCCTGCTCTTTCTGCAAGGTGGTCTTCAGTTGCTTTTCCAGCCGGGGGAGCTTTTCCTTCACCAGCGCATTTTCTTCTTTCAACGATTTGACCTGGCTTCCCCAGGGAAGCCGTTGCATTAAATACCGATCCAGGACCCAGCCCTCCACACCATCCTGACTCGTTCCCTGGATGCGAACGCGGCTCCACCCCTCCCCGGACTCGAGCAACTCCAGAGATTGGCCGGATGAAACCATCTTGATGATCTTGTTTTCAATGCTGGGGCCGGTGCGAAGGGTAATCTCGAACACATCCGTCACATAAACCGTTTTCGCCCAGCACACCGAAGCCAACCCCCACACCCCCATTGCCACAACCCAAATGCATAGAAATCGCTTCATTTGACCAATCCCCATTCAGTTCGTCAAGGACGCCATGATGATTATACTTTAAATCCTGTTTATCCTGTCTAATTCTTTTTCTTTCCTGACCACCCGAATGTCGGTGATGCGCGTGTCCGGATATTGTCCGCCGACGTCTTTTTCCAGGTATTTGACCATGTCCCAGATGGTGTTCAGGGCCATGGTCACGCCTACCAGCGCCTCCATTTCCACCCCTGTCCTGGCTTGAGCCCGCACCTTGCAACCGGCCTCGACACCGGTGTCTTGCACCTGAAAATCCACCTTTACCATGTCCAGAGGGATCTGATGGCAGTGCGGGATGAGTAAATGCGTCTGCTTTGCCGCGTTCATGGCCGCGACCTCGGCCACGGCAAGGGGGTCCCCTTTCTTGATGCCCCCTTTTCGTATCGCCTCAATTGTCTCGAAAGACAGCGTTATCTTGCCTCCGGTCTCCGCCTCTCGCCGGATGACCGGCTTCTCCGTCACATCAACCATTCCCATGTGTCATCCTCAGAAAATTTCTCTTTTTGTACTCGCCTCTGACTTGATGCGATTGACCGTCTCGATCAGGGCGGGAAACACCCGTTCGCGAATGTCGCCGCCGACCGCCACGGCCATGATGACATCCCCGATGTTCAGCCTGCCCTCACAAACTTCAACCAATACATCAATTATACCGTCCAACGATATTGTATCTTGTATAATTTCAGTTATTTTTTGTTGATCAAATGCCACCTCTATTCCCGCAACACGCCCCCCTTTCAGGGAGTTCTCCCGGACAATCCCCAAATGGCTCGCGATCATACCCATACGATCGGATTGGGGATTGCTCCTGATTTTTTGAATCATTGCGTTCATATCCATAGCACATGCCTCCCTTCTTCGACAGGCTGTTGCCAGACTGGCGTCGCTTCTATGCCCTATTGTGCCCCCTATTTATTCCATCTGCAAAATCGGTCATCTGGGCCAGTCGAAGATCCCTTGCAGCGGAGGTCAGAGTTTTCTGGCTATACCAATACGGGAATAAGGTTTCCCCGCCCAACAACAGCGGGATCTTCGACAGGTGTCAGTACGAATAATAGACTTCGACGCCGCTGTGTGTTGCTGAAATTACCCCCACTTGATTTTCCAGCGTTTGCTTAAAGAAAATCCTTTCCTGCCACCTGACACCCGACACCTAATGGGTGCATCACTTACAGGACAGTAAAGAAATTGAGAATTGAAGATTGAAAATTGAAAATTGGTTGTGGCGCTGCGTAGCAGCGCATCCATAAATCTTCAATAACTCAATGTTCAATATTCAATGTATAGG
>JAFDKD010000296.1 GCA_019307165.1 Deltaproteobacteria bacterium
ATGCAGCTCAGTCATGAGCAGCTTGACGTCTATCGGGTTTCACCCGAATACGTTCGGTGGGCGCGAATACGCCGTCAGAGAGAGTTGGGTGCCTGACGGCGATTACGACAACGATGACGACCACCAACACGATTACGATTACGACAACGACAACGACAACGAACACCGCTTCGCTGAGTACGCCGGAGACCGGCGCACAAGCGAGGTAGACGGGCAGGAGTTAATGTATGACTGACTTCTCATACGAACTGCACGATCACGTGGCCGTGATGACCATGAACAGGGGCGAAAACCGTTTTAACTATGATTTTCTGGACGGTTTCACCGCCATGCTGGACGAGATTGAAAACGGAACAGAGGCCACCGTACTGGTAGTCAACAGCGCGGATGAAAAAATCTGGTCCAACGGCATTGACCTGGATTGGCTGGTAGGCGCCGTGGAACAGGAACCGGAAACGGCCACCCTTTTCCCCACGCGGCTCATGGCGCTTTTGCGGCGCGTGTTGACCTGCCCCTTGATCACCATTGCCGCTATCAACGGCCACGCCTTTGCCGGGGGCGCCATTCTGGCCTGCGCATTCGATTTCCGCTTCATGCGAACGGATCGCGGCTATTTCTGTTTCCCGGAGGCCGATATCGGCATCCCCTTCATGCCGGGCATGGATGCCATCATCAAAAAGGCGTTGCCCCGCCCCATGTGCCTGGAGGCGCAGCTGACGGCCAGGCGTTACACGGCACAGGAACTGGAGGCGGTCGGAGCGGCGGTCAAAGCCTGCCACCTGGACGATCTGATGAACGAGGTCATGGCCTTCGCCGGCGCTATGAACAAAGGGCGGGAGATCTTGAAGACCATGAAACAGGTCACTTTCAAGGGTATTTTGCGGGTCATGGAGATCGATGATCCGGCGTATTTGGCGGCCCAGAGGGAGCGATCCGCTAAATAGCGAATTTCGACTCGCTCCATTGTCGGCGGGGTGGAAATGGAATGCGTGAAGCAAATGCATTTCAGTAACCTGAACAGGGGATGGCTATGGACGCCAAAACACGTATCCTGAAGGCCGGCGCCAGGATTGTCCTTCAAAAGGGCTTTTTTGACACCGGCCTGGCCGAGGTGCTGGAAGCGGCAAAAGTGCCCAAAGGCTCCTTTTACTTCTATTTCAAGAACAAGGAGGATTTTGGGCTTCAACTGATCGATTTTTTTGCCGCGTATTTGAAGGCCGCTAATGACAGGACGTATCAGGACGAAAGCCTCCCCCATGTGGAAAGGATTCGCCGGGCTTTCAGAGAACGGGTGGAATTGTTTCAAAAGAGAGATTTCAAGGGCGGATGTCCCATTGGGAACCTGGCCCTTGAAATGGGCGATCGGAGCCCCGGCTTCCGAAAGAAGTTGAATCAGGTTTTCGCCGATATGAAGCAGCATCTTGCAAAACAACTCCAGCTGGCCCGGGCATCGGGGGAGATATCCGAGGCCATCGACGTGGACGAGACCGCTGATTTTGTGCTCAGCAGCTTTGAAGGCGCATTGATGCAGATGAAGGTCGCCAAGAGCCTTCTGGCTCACGAGATTTTCGAGCGGATGATCTTTGAGCGGCTGCTAACTCAACAGGCAGTTTAAAGAAAAAACAGCATAGAAAGGAGACACCATGTTCAAGACAAGATTTACGGAGATGTTGGGGGTCGAATACCCGATCCAGTGCGGCACCATGATGTGGTTGAGCAAGCCGGAGTTTGTGGCGGCGGTCGCCAATGCCGGGGTCATGAACTGCATTGCCGCGGCCATCTATCCCACCGGGGAAGAGTTGCTCGAGGCCATCGAGCAGACCCGCGCACTGACGGACAAACCGTTCGGCGTGAACGTGTCGCTGTTCCCCGCGCTCATGCCCCGGCCGCCCGAGGAGATGATCCAGACCGTGATCGATTCGGGGGTGAAAATCCTGGAGACGGCAGGCCGCAGTCCTCAGCCCTACCGGGAGACGATTTCCGGGGCCGGCATGGTCCACATTCACAAGTGCGCGCGGATCAGGGACGCGGTCAAGGCGGACGGCCTTGGCGTGGACATCGTCTCCATCGTGGGCACCGAGTGCGGCGGTCATCCCAGCATGGAAGGCGTGACATCCCTGATCCTGGTCCCGTCGGCTGCGGCCCGGATCAAGGCCCCCCTGATCGCGGGAGGCGGGTTCGGCAACGGGCGCACCCTGGTGGCCGCCCTGGCCATGGGCGCGGAAGCCGTCAACATGGGGAGCCGGTTTATGGTCACCCAGGAGTGCCCCTACGACCAGGCGGCTAAGGACAAAATCGTGGAAACCCCGGAAACCGGGACCGTTCTGATCATGAAGTCCCTCGGGAGCCCGAGCCGGGCGCTACGAACGCGCTGGACGGAAAAAATCCTGGAGATGGAGGGCCAGGGGGCCACGCTGGAGGAACTCGTCCCCTTTATCACCGGCAAGGCCGGCCTTGCGGGATGGCAGACGGGCAACGTGGACGAAGGCGTCTTTCCGGCCGGACAGGTAATCGGGCAGATCGACGATGTCCCCACTGTGGCGGAGTTGGTCCAGCGGATCGTGGCTGAGGCCGAGGAAACCAAAACGCGTCTTGACGGGCTGGCCTAAGTACGGAGTTCCTTAAATTTAAATACGGTGACAAATCCGGATTCACCACAGAGACACCGAGGGCACAGAGAAATCTTTTTGTTTGTCGGGAGATACCGACAAACAAAAACATCTGCCCAATAAATTTGTTTGAAAGACCCATACATTATGCTTATGGAAAGGTTGCCGGAGGGTATTTTCCTCTATTGGTATCTCCCAATAGAGGAAAAATAGATTCCCCTCCGTGTTCTCTGTGCCTCCGTGGTGAATATGTAAACGTATTTACCAAGGCATGCACCAGGGGGTAAGGATGAGACCCTGACACGAACCGACATATCCTGGAAAGAGGGTATGCCCTTTTTCCGAAGTCCAGCTCGAAAGGCGGGCCGATTCATAAGATGTGAAAAGGAGGTGCGACGATATGCACGAACTCATCGATCAAGGGGTGGTTGACTGTATCAGGACCACGGGCAAAACCAGTTCGGAGTTGCCCGATCGAATCCACATTCTGGAAAAATTCGACCTGCCCTACGACCGGCCCGCTGAAAACGTGCTGGTTTCGGGCTGTCAGATACTGCCGGCATTGCCTCACCTGCTGGCCCCCCTGGCCCGTCTCTTTGACCGCAAGGGGCTTTCCTACACCATGCTTTCCACGGAATACTGCTGCGGCAATTATCTGTACAGGCCGGCCATCAAGGCCAGGGACGAGGCGGCCATGACCGAATGCCGGGAACTGTCCAAGCAGTTCGTGGGGAAAAACATGGAGCAGGCCGATAAACTCGGCGCCAAACGATTGATCATCTTTTGTTCACCCTGCTATCCGATTTACAAACATGCATTTCCGGAAGCGGATATCGTTTTCTACCCGGCGGTCATGAATGAACTCATGGATGACGTGACGTTTGAGGAAAACATCGATTATTACGCCGGATGCTACAAACTGCACCGCAAATTCTCGCCGGCGCCCATGGACCTCAAATCGACCAATCACGTCTTCAGCAAGATCAAGGGACTTGAGATCAACCGCATCAGCGCGCCGAAATGCTGTTTTCATCCCGAAGGGCTGTCCCACATGATCGACGGCATTTCCACCAAAACCATGGTGCACATCTGCACCGGGTGCTACGGACAGGCGCTTAAGAACCTGCCCGAGGGCAGCGAGACCGAAGTCCTGATGCTGCCGGAGTTCGTGGAGCGGGCGATAGGGGGATGAGAGTGGGAATGATGGAACAGTGGGATGACAATAGTCTGGAGACGAGAGTCTAGAGTCTAAAAAGGAGATATGTATGGCGATGCAAGACGTGTACAGGCAATTGCTGGACGTGATGAAAAAGCGCGGCGGCGGGTATTCGGGAATGGATATCCCCGAGTTCTATGCACTGGTGGAAGAGCTGTTTACCCCCGGGGAAGCCGAAGTCAACAATGCCATGCCCAGAGGTCCTTTTGCGGCCAAAGACCTGGCCGGACAAATGGGCAGGGACGAGGCTGAGATCGAGCCGATCCTGGAAAGCATGGCGAACAAGGGGGTGTGCATGGCCGTGACCATGAAAGGGGCCCAGTTTTACCAGAGCGCCAGATTCATGCCCGGCATACTGGAATTTCAATTCATGCCCGGAAAAACCACGGACAGGGACAAAAAAATCGCCCGGCTTATTCACGATTATGAGAAGGCATTCGACAGCAAGATCAGCCCGAGAGCGACTGCTTTTCCCACGACCCGCGTGATCACGGTGGACAAGACCGTGGAAGCGGGAAATCAGGTCCACACCTACGACCAGGTTCAGACCTTTATCGACAAATACGAGCCCATCGCCGTTACGGCCTGCTACTGCCGACATGCGGCGTCATTGCGCGACGAGGACATCCACGGCATGCCCCTGGACGTGTGCATGCAGTTCGGCATGGGCGCCCAGTTCGCCATTGAAAGGCTGGGGGGGCGAAAACTGACGAAACAGGAGGCCAGGGATGTATTGGATCGATCCGAGGATGCCGGCCTGATTCACATGAGCGTGAACACCAGCGATGACATCGGCTTTATCTGCAACTGCGACCGGTGGCATTGCGTCGCGGTGAAAAATGCGCTTAGTAAACCCAAGCCGGGTTTGTTTTTCAACTCCGGCTTTGAACCCAGCTTCGATGCTGAGGCCTGCATCGCGTGCGAAACCTGCATCGACCGGTGTCCCCCCGAAGCTCTTACCATGGGTGATGACGACGTTCCCAAGGTGAATCTCGACCTGTGTTTCGGGTGTGCCGTGTGCGCCACAGGCTGCACGGAAGAGGCCATTACCATGGTCAACAAACCCGGATTCGCAGCACCTCCCAAAAACGGAAAGGAACTGGTAGCGGCCATCAAGGCCGGCGCGGCGGGATAAGAACGATCAGAGGTCAGCGATCAGAGGTCGGCGCCGATTCCGACCTGGGGGGCGGCCCCGCCCAAGGACGGCGGGATCT
>JAFDKD010000297.1 GCA_019307165.1 Deltaproteobacteria bacterium
TGAAACTGTATGCGTTGGAGAGAAACAGAAAGCTTAACGCAAAAGGGTTCGCTTTTTTCAGAATTGCTCCCCAGCCAAGAGAAGATGCACAAAAGTTACAGTTATCGGCCCCTCCGGTGTAAATGTCGCAATAAGTACTGCCACCTTTGAGAAGCGGCGCCCCTTTTTTTTCAAGTCGATGTTCAACGCCGGCGGCTGAGGATGGATCATACATCCGGAGAATTTGGCCGGAGCTTCGATCCATAAAGCTAAAAGCCGGGACAGCGCCTTTGACGCCATAGAATAGTTCGGCTTGAACAGACGGCGTGCTGGAAGGCAGACCGGAATAAAGCGTGTGCAGACCATAACCCTCGCGCCTGAGGAGTCTGTTAAGGAAAGGCATTTCGCCATGGTCAAGGGCGCGGCCAAATTGTGTGTGGGAGAGACCGTCGATCTGGATTAAGACAAGACCGGGGGCCGTGGCTGTTTCCTTCGACTTGGGAAGGCGAAGCAAAGCGATCAGCCACTCACTCCGGCTGACCCAGCGGCGTACCTTTCGTAGAAGCACTTCGAAACGGTAGATCATGGTTTCCTTTTGCCTTCCAACACATCAATGTTCAATGCGGCGCCAGCCGCCCCGGCAAGACCCTTTATGACGGCCCACTCGGTCTTGATCTTGTGCAAAATAGTGGTCCAGGCGCTGTACTCTTTATGGCGGTCAAAAAATTCCTTATCCAGCAGGTTTTTATAAAGAGTCAGGGCCTTATCTGCTGAGCGTCCCATGGAAAATTCTTCGGCGCTATTCCCGGCGTCCTGCTTGAGTTGCTGCATTCGTTCGGAAGAGAGCGCGGCAACCCATTGCAAGGCCGACGAGAATTCCTCGATGGTCTCGGAATGCAGAAGTCTGCCGTTGCGGTGATCCACCACAACCTCGCGAGCCCCGGGTGCATCCAGAGCTACCACGGGTACCCCGGCTGCCATGGCTTCGGTCAAGACCATGCCCTGTGTCTCACTTTTTGAGGCAAATGCGAATACATCCATAGCGCGATAACCGCTCGCAAGCAGGGGATGCTTGAGGACACCGGGGGTGTGAAGGCGATCGGCCATTCCTTCCCGGGAGAAAATCTCCCGGATTGTATTTTCCGATGGACCCCTGCCGACAACCAGAAAATGGGCCCGGTTTTCGGTCTTAAGAAATCCGGTGATCGCTTTGGCCAGGAATTCAAGATTTTTTTCCGGAGCAAGCCGACCTACATGACCGACGACAAAGGCATTTTCGGGGATATCCATGGCCGCCCGAAAGCCCGCTCCGCTGCCTCGATCGAATTTTTCCAGGTGAACCCCGGTGGGAACGACATCGATCCGAGCAACGACCCCGCGCCGGCGGAGCACCGAAGCGACGCTTTCACTCGGGGCAAATACCTGATTGCAGAGATTGGCGTAGCCGGTCGAAAGCTGGATAACGAACCGCTTGAGCGCTTCTGAATTGCCTGGAACGTAGTGGGTGTATTGTTCGTACATGGTGTGGTGAGTGAAGACAAGCGGAAGCTTATGGGGGATAGCCAACCGTAGCGCCGTTCCACCGATCAGGTAAGGATGATGGGAGTGAACGACGTCGGGGTTGAATTCCTTGATAGCCTCTGTGAGGTATCCCGGGGTCGATAACACAACCGAAAAATCGCTGCCGTTGAAGTTCTGGATGGCCGGGATGCGGATTACGTCCACCTCGTTCTCCGGCATGTTTTCGAACTCCGGGGCGACGACCAGCACCCGGTGGCCGCGCTTGCGATACTCGGCCGTGAAGGCTTCAAGCGAACGAGCCACCCCGCCTATGTGCGGGGTGAACGTATTGGTCATCATCAGAATGTTCATAAGGCGTCTCCTCGGTTTAGCTCGATACAATTTTGATCAGGCCCGGCAATAAAAGGGGCAAAACCGGGAACATGCACTTTAATGACAGGCGGTTCGGAGTGCCATGCCCCTTGCCAGGAGATAGCAATCTTATCCCTCTCTGGTTTAATGGAAAGCCGGAGCGTGCCGAAGGAATTCGGCGCGGGGCCGAAGGAAAGAGTCGACTTGCCCCTAAGCCAGTTATGGGGAATCCCGGAAGCCAGGATCAAAGAATTTCCTTCTTCACGAATAAAACAATTCCTTATCATAAGCACCCACTCGGCGGCCGCCCAGACATGCTGGCCGTCACCCATACATCCGCCCCGGGTACGGGGGTGAATCGCCTCGGGCCATTGACCCGTCGGCGAGGCCAGTTCCGCAACCGAGGTCATTAGATCAAAATAACGTGGATTGCCGGCCCGGAGCAAAATCTGAGCTACATGCAGGGTCAGGTAAGCGTTAATCCCGGAATGGGTCATCTCCTGAAAGAACCCCCCATCAACAAAACAGTTGGTAAGGATAAAGTCGACCGTATCGAGCAAGCGGGTATCATCCGGCGGGAAAAGTCGGAGCGGATAGCCCGCGGCCAGGGACCCGATTGCTCCCGAATCAAGCCGCCGGTAAGGAGAGGCGGGCATTGCGGGCCGGCCAAGGCGCTTGGACACTTTGCTCATGCTGTGATCCAACGCAGCCGAGAACGCGTCTGCCTCGTCAAGGAATTCCTCTTTGGCTTTATTATCACCAATAGATCCGGCGAGATAGGCGGCAGCACGCAAACCGGAGACACCCCAAAAGTCGTCCCAGTAGTAGTAGTCATTGGGACCAAGATGCTCGGCACTGAAACCCGCGGGCAACAAACCCGAATGAAGAGAATTGTGATCGTCTGAGAGGCGTTTTTTAGAGATCCAGCGGGCGCCACGCCGAATGGATTTCCACCAATTGTCCTTGGGTGGACGGCCGGCAAGCTGGCAAAACCTGGATATGATCCATAGGGCCTCTCCATTGGAATCCCATTCCCCATCCTGGGAGCAAAAAAAACCAAAAGCATTCTGGCGGGCAGGGAAGCGGTCGAGTGCGCGCTCGGCGCGTTCAATGAAACCGGCACAAAGCAGGGCATGAATAATAAAGGCCGCGTCACGAAACCAGAATCGTTTGTAGGTAAAAGGACCTGGGTAGACGTCACCGGGCGAGTTGAGAACCAGAGTTCTTAAAGCCACGTCATACAGGAACTGAAAATATTCATCAGGAATATGGAGTTCACAACGGTTTCTCATGATTTCATGCCAGGATGCACTTGTGAGATGTGTTGTGGATTTGCCGCTCTCTAAGGGCACGCTCACGACAATGTCCCGGGGTTTATCAGGTTCGAGCTTGAAAAGCGCTGCCGCGGTGGCCATGCCCGCATCGCATTTGATATGGTTTTCCTCTGTGAGATCGCGAAAATGGAAATAGACATCCCCGGTGCGATAACGGGAAACATGATGCCGGTCGGCCGGAGCGCTGAATTCGACAGTACGACGTCCGTCGATGGCCCAAGTCGTCCGATCTGGTGAAAGTGCGACCTCGTAGATGAAGCTGACCCCTTCGGGATTGTAGGGCCGAAGCGCTACAATGGCCCAGGCTTTGGTGTCGGCGCAGGCTTTCAGTCTCATCCGGCAGGCCGGCGTGTCGGCTTCCAGTTGAACCTCCGCATGGGTGATTAAAGAAAGATTATCCTGATGCGTTTCGGTCTTAACGGCGAGGCTCTCGCCGAGATATAGCCGCTGGACGGACGATGCCGAGCGTGAAGGAAGCAAGAAACGTCCGTCTTCAGTCAGAATCCAGCCGTCGAGCGACCAGCCGTCGAAAAAGGGTGTGAGCAAACCCCGAGGATCGACGATGGGTAGTTCCGGATAGTCGGGCAATCCGATGGCCGTCCAGTTGCGATGCGTAAGATTGATGTGGGTGATGGAAAAAGCCCGGGGAACAAAAGCGTCATCTTTGGGATCGAATTGACGCTCTACCCAGTAGGGCCAGACCCAATCCAGGTTGTGCTGGAGGACCCGGCTGTTGATAAGACCCCGGGCATGCAGCACCACGCCGGCTCGCAGCAACTCAATTGGCTCGTGAACCTCAGAGGGTTGGGCGAATCGGCGGAGACGCGCCAGCAGGGCGATCGGGTCAAGAAACCCCTGAGCCCTGGCAACTCGGCGAACGATAAATTTCCAGGGAAACCATTTCAACCACATCATCGTTCACCTCTTCCAAAAATTTTCAAGGGTGTCCCTCCTTCGATTTACTGCTATCCAGAGCTTTCCGGGCCATAAAAGTGATATAAATGACCGCAACAATTGCAATGATAACGCCGATGCCATAAATTGTCCATTCCAACTTAGATCTCGAAGCCGTGCGTGAACCGATCGTCGCGAGATCGGCGGCAAGAGAGCCTATATATACATTGGTGATCGTAAATGGTATAATTCCGAAGAAAGCGCCTAAAATGAAATCCCGCAGGGAGATTTGCATAAGCCCGAACAAATAATTGGAGAGCTTAAACGGAAAAAACGGTACAAGGCGGGTAAGCAAAACAAACTTCCAGCCTGCTCTCTTAAATTCATCGTTAACAAGCTTCAACTTTGAATGGCCAAGGAAGAATCCTGTGGCCCTTTCGCCGAAGAGATACCGTGCAATCAAAAAAGCGATCGCGGCTCCTATCGTCGAACCGATAATTACATACAGCGAGCCTCTTAAAATACCAAACATAAATCCGGCACCAAGGGTTAAAAAAACCCCCGGCAAGACAAGCACGACCACTAACATATCGATCAAGATGAACAGGAACGGAGCCCAGGCGCCAAGCCCCTCAAGCCATTCAAGAAAGCTTACCACGCTTTCCACGTGGAAGTTCCCTTGAAAATAAAAAAAGGCTCCGACAAGCGCCAAGAGCAATACGATGCCGATTACGATGCGCCACTTTAAAGATAATCCCAGGACCATGGATTTTCCATCTCTTATGTGTTCTGTAGTTCAACTTCATTCATACCTAATAACCCAAAGGAACTATCCCTAATTTGTAATAACTCAATATTCAGGGGCTGTATAAAAGGCTTACGCCTAAATTCCTTCTTTGGAGTTTACCCGTAAGGGTTTTATCCCCGAGTTATTGAGCAGATACCCTAATTTATTCACTCGAACTGTCGACGGAAGCGCCACACTCCAAAACTGAATACTATGATTCCAAGCAACGTGATCCCCAGCAGTGAATCCCACAGAATATTGATCCCCGTCCCCTTGAGCAAAATGCCGTAGCTCATTTCAATGTAATAGTAAAGTGGTGACAGG
>JAFDKD010000969.1 GCA_019307165.1 Deltaproteobacteria bacterium
TGAAAACGACGAAACGATTTTTTTCATGGCGCCTCTCCTCTCTGTTTACGGTTTCTTCATCGTAACCGTGTTGCTCGATGGTAATTTTCCGGCAGTCCTTATTTCTCCGAAGATTTGTTTATCACCTCCTTTTCCTAAAACGGTTTATCGGTTAAAAGAGGCCGGATATATACTCCTGACAATATCCAGAAGCTTGCGGGAGGCCGATTCAAAATGCCTCTCCATTACCGCTCTTACCCGGTCGGCTTCGCCCGCCTTGACCGCTGCGATGATCTCCGCGTGTTCTTTGATGCTCTCTTCAATCCGCCCCGGAATGGACAGCAGCAGAAACCAGTAGCGGGCAAATTGAATCTCATGGGTCTTGAGCAATTTGACCAGTCTCCGATTCCCGCAATTGTCGATCATGGTCCTGTGAAACCGGGCGTTCCATTTCTGCCAGCCCGCCACATCGTCATGAGAATGGGCTTTGGAGGATTTATGGATATGCTCCAGTTCGGCGATTTGCTTTTTCGTGAGGCGTCCCGTTGCCAGATAAGCAGCGAGACCTTCGAGATCCTGGTGGATGCGGTAAATCTCCTCCAGGTCCTTTATGGAGGTTTTTGATACGGCGGCCCCCTTGTAGGGGATGAGGTCGACCAGGCCTTCGGCGGCCAGCTGCTTCATGGCCTCCCGGATGATCGTGCGGCTCACGGTGTGCCTGTCGGCCAATTCAAGCTCGATCAACCGGGTGCCGGGCATCAAATAGCCGGAATTGATTTCCTTTTTCAAGGCCGTGTAGACGATGTCCCGCTTGGTCCTGTTTTCCGCCACGCTGCCCGCCTTTTAGGGTTGCAATTGATAAGGTGACTTTCCGGTCAATATTGCATACCATTTTGCGTACTTTTTAAAATTATCATGGTCCCCGGCGGCCGTCAAGGGCTTCGTTGGGATTTTCCACACCAAAACGTAAAGATCCGGGTCCATAGGACCCGGCTTTGAGGCCGCCCCATAGGGGGCCGGAAAGAGAGGTTAAGGCTAAGGTTAAGAAACAAATTGAATCCCTTTTCCTCTTTCTCTCAACCTCAACCTGAACCTCAACCTGGCGAAGCCACGGTCCGTCAACCTGAACCTCAACCTGGCGAAGCCACGGTCCGCATTTCCGGTATGGCATAGCCAGAAAACTCTGACCTGGCCCAGAGGACCAGGTTTTGCAGATGGAATAAATCAAGAGGAAGCAAGCCATGACACTGAAACCGTCATCCGTGAAAGGGCCGCTGAACGGCATCACCGTCATCGATCTCACCCATGTGCTGTCCGGGCCCTATTGCACCATGCTCCTCGCGGAACTCGGCGCCAGGGTAATCAAAGTCGAGGAACCGGAAAAGGGTGACGTGGCCCGGCAAGTCGGGCCCTTCATCAACGGAAAATCAGCCTATTTCGCCACCATCAACCGGGGCAAAGAGGGCATGGCGCTTGACCTTAAACAGGCGAATGACCGAAGCATATTCGAGCGTCTTCTGGAAGAGGCCGATGTTCTGGTGGAAAATTTTACCACGGGCGTCATGGAAAAACTGGGCTACGCCTGGGAGGAACTGCACGCCCGTTACCCCGGGCTTGTCTTTGCATCGATCTCGGGTTTCGGCCGAAACGGCCCTTTGGCCGAAACCAAATCCAATGATTTAATCGCCCAGTCCATGGGCGGCGTTATGAGCGTCACCGGCCCGCCGGGCGGACCGCCCACGAGGGTCGGTGTAGCCATGGCCGACATGGGAGCGGGAATATTTGCCGCAACGGGCATCATTTCCGCACTATATCATCGATCGCAAACCGGCGAGGCTACCCGTGTCGATATCAGCATGATGGACGGTCAGGTTGCGCTGCTGGAGCATCAGATGGCCCGTTGTGCCGTGTCCGGAGAGGCGCCGAAACCCATGGGGAACAAACACTCCTCCCTGGCCCCTTTCGACGTATATGAAACCGCGGACGGTCAGTTCGCCATTGCCGCGGCCGGCGACAAGAATTTCATGGAGTTTGCGGCGGCCATCGACCGCCCGGATCTGGCCAAGGACGCCAGGTTCTCCTCCATTCCGGACCGCGTCGCCAATACACAGGCCCTGGACGCGGAAATCGAACCGATCATTCGGAGCCGATCAACGTCCCACTGGCTTGAAGTCCTTGGCGGCGGCGAACTGAGAATCGCCCCGGTCCTAAACGTGGCCGAAGTAATGGATCATTCCCAGACCAGGGCCCGGAACATGGTGGTCACCGCCGATGACCCCGACATGGGCGAATTGAAAATGCCCGGCAACCCCATAAAAATAACCCAATTCCCGGACCCCCTCACCCGAAAGCCCGCGCCGGACCTGGGCCGGGATACGGAGGCCGTCAAGGCGGAACTGGATCACCAAATGAAAGAGAATATCGAATAATGAATATTGAACAAGGACCCGGCTTCGCTACAGGACAGCTACGCCGCGGCAAGATGTCGAAGGGGCATCGAGTTGCGCGTTAAGAGTTACGAGTTACGAGTTGCGGGTTGCGGGTTGCGGGCCGGAAAGGTGTCGGGTGTCCCCGCCCAAGAACGGCGGGATCTTCGACAGGTGTCCCATCTCCGCTCTGACGAGCTACGGTGGACAGGCAACGCCGCCTCTGGCCTGGGGGGCGGCCCCGCC
>JAFDKD010000298.1 GCA_019307165.1 Deltaproteobacteria bacterium
GCAGCAGGAAGATGAGGATATCCGGGTAGATCAGCTTTTCGAGGGTCTGATAGAAATACATATGGTCGAGAGACTAGATGCTGGATACCAGATGCTGGATACCAGATACGGGATACTAGATCCTAGATACTGGATGCTAGATGCTGGATTCAAGATTCAAGAGACCAGAGACTAGAGTCGAGAGACTAGAGACTAGAGAAAAGAGCGTTATTGGTTATTGCTTATCGGTCATCAAATAGGGATGCAGGTCGTGGAGATTGGCAAGAGCCCGCGAAGCGGGTCCAGTGCGCAGCACTGGGTACGATGGGAACGCCAATAGACCAGAGGGCAGAGGTCAGATGTCGGAGATCAGAAAGAGAACAACAAAACTGAACCCGATCCCATTTGCCTGCCGGGCCGTAGTCCGTTTCTGACGGACGAAGGCCGGTGTTCATCCGTGTACGTGGTTGAAACTGCCTGTCATATTCCTGCTGTAATGCAGAAGCATGGGTTATGCCTGCTGATCCTGTAGATCCTGTTAATCCTGTCCGATTGTTATTATCTTTTCTCCGTGATCTCTGTGAACTCTGTGAGAGATATTGATTTTTTATCTTTTCTTTGCGCTCTTGCCGATCTTGGCGAGAGAATGATTTTCATATTGACCGGTTGCCTCCCGCTACTTGCTCAACATACCAGGCGTAGGTCTGCTCGATGCCCTCGCGCAACGCAATCTTCGGCTGCCAACCGAGGGACGTCAATCGGCTCACATCCAGCAACTTCCTGGGCGTGCCGTCGGGCTTTGACGCATCGAAAGTCAGTCTGCCGGTAAATCCCACCACGTCCCTGATTAACTCGGCCAATTCGGCAATGGAGATGTCCCGGCCCATCCCTATATTGATGATTACGGGTGAGCTATACCTCTCCATTAAAAACAGGCAGGCATCGGCCAGATCGTCCACGTGCAGGAACTCGCGCAAGGGGCCCCCCGTGCCCCAAATCACCACTTCTTCGCGGCCCGCCTCTTTTGCCTCATGAAATTTCCGAATAAGGGCGGGCAAAACATGACTGCTCTCCAGGTCGAAGTTGTCTCCGGGCCCGTACAGGTTGGTGGGCATGCAGCTTATGGCGTCGAACCCGTACTGCTTGCGATAGGCCTGGCACATCTTGATGCCCGCGATCTTGGCTACCGCATACCACTCGTTGGTGGGTTCCAGTTCTCCGGTCAACAGGTATTCCTCCCTCATGGGCTGGGGGGCCAGCCTGGGATAGATGCAGGAGGAGCCCAGGAAGAGGAGTTTTTCGGCGCCGGTACGTTGGGCCGCGTGGATGATGTTCGTTTGCATCATCAAATTCCGGCCGATGAATTCAGCGGGGTACGTATCGTTGGCCAGGATGCCGCCGACTTTTGCCGCGGCCAGAAACACATATTCGGGCAGCTCCCGCTCAAAGAATCCCTCGACCGCCGCCTGGCGGGTGAGGTCCAGGTCGGCATGGGTGCGGGTGACGAGGTTCGCAAATCCCTCCGCCCGAAGCTTTCTCAGGATGGCGGCGCCGACCAGGCCGGTGTGACCGGCGATGTAGATTTTGTCATCGTGTTCCATTTTTTTAATTAGACAGGATTAACAGGATTTTACAGGATTAATTCTGTTCATCCTTTCCGGAAGAAAGGCTGAACTGTCCATCACGCTTCGCGTGAGAGGGCGTCTACCACTCAGCGCATGATACTCAAACCACGCATGCCATCCTCGCCGAAGGCGATCATGTGTATGGGCCGCCTTCCGGGCGGGCCATGCATATGTTAATAATGATCTTGTCGATCCTGTCTGATTTCCCTTCTCCTTTTCGGATCTTTGAATTTTCGCCGGACTTGCACACCTGAATGGCCAAAGTTGATCAACAAGAACAAAGAAATATATTACAGAGAGCGCAGATGTCGGAGGTCAGAAAGCAAAGCACAAAACATATGCCGATCTCATCTTCTTTATCCGTGTTCATCCGTGTGATCCGTGGTTAAGGCCTTTATCCTGTTCATCCTGTAGATCCTGTTAATCCTGTCAAAAAAATCTCATTAATCATGATTCCCGCTGTTTATGATCTGCTGGACCACGTCGCGGCAGGCCTGGAGGTTCAAGAGGTCCTGGATGTCGGCACGCACCATGATCCGGGCCAGTTCGTCGAACGTGACGCTCGGCTCCCAGCCCAGTTCCTTTCGTGCCTTGGACGGGTCGCCCAGAAGGTAATCCACTTCCGTGGGCCTGAAATACCTGGGGTCGATGGCGATCGCCTCGTCACCCGGCCGGGGCGCCTTGGGCGCTTCCTCCGAGGGCTGAAACGACACGGACTTGATGATTCCCCGTGCTTCCTCTCCGTTGCCCCCCCACTCGATATCCATGCCCGCTTCCTGAAACGCCACCTCGCAAAACTCCCTTACGGAATGGGATTCCCCGGTGGCGATCACATAGTCGTCGGGCTGCTCCTGTTGGAGTATCAGCCACATGGCCCGGATGTAATCGGGCGCATATCCCCAGTCCCGCCGGGCATCCAAGTTGCCCAGGTAAAGTTTATCCTGAAAACCGTAACGGATTCGCGCCACGGCGCGCGTGATTTTGCGGGTCACGAAGGTCTCGCCGCGCCGCGGCGATTCGTGATTGAACAAGATCCCGTTGGACGCGAAAAAATTGTATCCCTCCCGGTAATTCCTTACCAGCCAATAGGCATAGACCTTGGCGGCCGCATAAGGGCTTCGCGGCTGAAGCGGCGTCTCCTCGTTCTGGGGCGCGGGCGCGCCACCGAACATCTCGCTCGAAGAAGCCTGATAGAACCGGCACTTGCCGCCTGTTTTGCGAATGGCCTCGAGCAGTCTGGTGGTGCCGAGTCCCACGATGTCCCCGGTATACTCGGGCATATCGAAGCTGACCCTGACATGGCTTTGGGCGCCCAGGTGGTAGATCTCGTCCGGCTGGACATTGTAGATCAGATCGGCCATCTGACCGGATACGGACAGGTCACCGTAGTGGAGAAACAGGCGCCTGTCGGGCTGGTGTTGATCCTGGTAAATGTGGTCGATCCGGTCCGTGTTGAACGAGCTGGATCTTCGGATGAGGCCGTGGACCTCATAGCCCTTTTCGAGCAGAAATTCGGCAAGATAGCTGCCATCCTGACCGGTGATGCCGGTGATGAGTGCGCGTTTCATAATACGTTCCTCGTTCCTTGTTCTTGGTGCTTCGTGCTTGGTTCCTGGTTCTTTGTTTCAGGATACTAGATGCTGGATATCAGATTCTAGATGCTGGATGACGGCTGCGCCAGGTTGAGGTTGAGGTTAAGGTTAAGGTTGAGCGACGGATTGTGCGTTGCCGCCTAAAAAACATATTAGACAGGATTAACAGGATACTGCAGGATACGAAAAAGAAATTGGTTTATGGAGACCGGCAAAGGCCCGCAAAGCGGGTCCAGTGCGCAGCCCTGGGAACAATGGGAATAGCAATAGACCAGAGGGCAGAGGTCAGATGTCAGAGATCAGAAAGAGAACAACAAAACTGAAGGCGGTCTCATCCTTCATATCCGTGTTATCAGTGTCATCCGTGGTTGAAACTGCTTGTCGTGCGGTACCCATAATACAGAAGCATTAGTTTCTTCTTCTGATCCCTTATGTCCTGTTTATCCTGTCTAATGTTTTCTCTGTGATCTCTGCGAACTCTGTGAGAGACATTGATTTTATCTGTTCCCCAAATTGTCCTCGGGTACGGGCGCGACCACTATGGCGCAAAGGACCGCAAAGAGTATGGCGTTGGCCGGGATATGGAGATTGAAATCGAAGATGCTGTGAACCAGGATGGCCGTTATCCCGGAAAGCGCCCCCAGGGTCGTCCCCCGGACCAGTCGGCTGGCATTCCCGAGTTTTCTTAAACCGCGCCCGTACAGGGCCACGGCCATCCACAAAGCCACCGCCAGAAGCGGGATGCCCACTTCAGCCGCGGCGTGGAGGTAGTCATTGTGGGCCATGGTAAAGTGAAGCCTGAGACCCGCGGGCTGGTATTTAGTGTAGGCATATGGAAATGTTCCCGGTCCGCTCCCCAGCAGGGGGCGTTCTTTCATCATTTCGATAACGCCGCCCCACACCGTGACCCTGGACTGAAGACTGGGCTCCCCTTCCGCGTTTGACACGGTGAGGATGCGTTCCACGACAGGCGTGCTCGACAGCGCAAGGAACGTTACCACGAGGACACCCACCATGCCCGTCACAATGAAGGCTTTTCGCTTGAAACGCCGGTCGCACAGCAGGCAAACGCCCATAAAAACCAAACCGATGAAGGCAGCGGACCACCCCCCCCTGGAAAGGGACAACAACAGGGCTGCGATCAGTACCAGCGTAACATAACCGGCCAGAAGCATTTTCCATCCCCCAAGCCCGGTGAGATAAAGTCCCAGCAACAGGGGAATGGCCATTTCCATATAGCCGGCCAAGTGGTTTCGGTTGCCGTAGGTCGAGGCGAAGGAACCCGCCTGATTGAGATCCGTGTAATCCCACCAGGGAAAGGGGTTGCCTCCCAATGTCTTTATAAACCCGAAAACGGAAAGGAAAAAGGCCACCCCTATGACCACAAGCAGGAGTTCCCGAAGCCCGGACCGCGTGCGAACCGCCTGGATTGTCAAGTAAAATACAGCTACATAATTCAAGAAAAGCAGGGAGGACCAAAAGCTCAACCCTGGGTCCATTGAAAAGACCGTTGCCGCGCCAATGACCAGGAGGAGGAGCAGCAGCGGCGTATCCAGGGGTGTCTTGATCCATTTGAGTCGCCCGTCCAGGCCGGCCCTGATAAAAAATACCGTCACGGCCAGAAGAGTGAGGATGTGGATAAGGGTGATTGCCCACCCCTGCACGCCGCCCCTGGCCAGCGGGGTGAAAATGAGCAGGACGTAAAGGAGATAGGGGCGGGAGTTTGAGATCTTCAAGGGCGTTATCCGTTATTGGTTATTAGGGAAAGTCTAGAGTCGAGAGACTAGAGATGAAAGATGTTCTTGGTTCCTGGATGCTAGATGCTATGGGGTATCGCTTCGCGTGAGGGAAAGTCTAGAGACCAGAGTCTAGAGTCTAGAGATGAAAGATGTTCCTTGTTCTTGGTTCCTGGATGCTAGATATCAGATTCTAAATGCTGGATGACGGCTTCGCTACGCTCGCCAGGCTGAGGTTGAGGTTAAGGTTGAGCGATAGGTGAAACGTTGCCGGCTCAAAACATATTGGACCCGGCGTCGTCCGCCTGAGGCGAACTATGCCGCGGCAAGCAGGATTTATCCGCCTTCGCCAGCGGCTACGGCGGGACAGGCAGGATGTTACAGGATATTTTGTCTCTCGCCCGCTTGCCCCACAGGGCGGGGGCCGCGCTCAAGGCGCAAAGATCGCCAAGAACAAGGGAATATACAACTTGATGGAGATCGGCAAGACCCCGCGAAGCGGGGCCCAGTGCGGAGCACCGGCAACGATGGGAATACCAGTGTGAAAAAATGGACTTGTCAATTTTTTCATCTCGGTATTTCCATCGTGTCTTTGCCGGTCTCATCTTCTTTATCCGTGTTCATCCATGTGATCCGTGGTTGATGCCCTTATCTTTTCTTTGCGATCTTGGTGAGAGAAACCTGGCCCATCCATTACCCCAGTATCTTTTTCACCTCATCGATCACATAAGCGAGCTGATCATCGGTCATGGCGGAAAAAATGGGCAGGCTGACGCAGCGATGGAACACCCATTCCGAGTTGGGAAACATTTCGGGCGTGAGGTGGTAGGTATCGCGGTAGTAGGACATGCGGTGAAGGGGAATGTAGTGCACCCCGGCGCCGATATGCCTTTCCTTCAGACCGGCCACAAATCCGTCCCTGCTCAGGCCGTTTCGCGTGTCCTTCTCCTCCAGCAACACCACGAACAAATGCCATGAATGGTCCTCCATGGAACAGCGGGGCCTGGGAAGCACAAGACCGGGGATATCTTTCAGCTGGTCCAGATAGGCCTGTGCGATCGCCTGGCGCCGTTGCCTGAACCGCGACGCTTTCTTGAGTTGCTCAAGGCCGATAGCCGCTGCCAGATCGGGCATGTTGTACTTGAAGCCGGGGGCCACCACGTCATAAGCCCACTGAGAAACGGGCTCCGCGTATCGATTCCAGACGTCCCTGTCAATGCCGTGAAGCCTCATGACGCGGGCCCGTTTGGCCACGGCATCGTCGTCCGTTGCCAGCATCCCGCCCTCGCCGGTGGTGATGGTTTTGTTGGCGTAAAAGCTGAAGCAAGTGACATCCCCGATGGACCCGATCGTTCGGCCGTTGTCCATAGCCCGTTTGCTTCCCCGCCCGCGATAAACCGCCGGAAAGGCGTGGGCCGCATCCTCCACCACCTTGACCCCGAGATCCGCACTCCGGTCCATGATGCCGTCCATGGGACAGGGGTGTCCGGCAAAATGAACAGGAAGGATGGCCTTTACCTTTTCCGGCCCGGATTTTGATTGTGCCGCCTGGAGCGCACTGCCGATGAGGGCGGCATCGATGCAGAAGGTTTCCCGGTCGCAGTCCACAAAAAGCGGGTCCGCTCCCAGGTATCGGACCACTTCTGCAGTGGCCGTAAAGGTATGGACCGGAACGAGCACCCGATCCCCCGGGCCCACGCCGACGGCCTCCAGGGCGAGGTGCAGGGCTGCGGTGGCCGAGTTGACGGCAACACAATGTCGGGCCCCGACAACCTCGGCAAATCGCCGTTCGAATTCAAAAGTCTTGGCGCCGGTAGTCAGCCACCCGCTCCGGATGACTTCGGCTGCCGCGCGGATTTCCTCTTCTCCGCATTCGGGGAGGGCGAGGGGGACGGTTATGGGTTTCATTGCTCAGGATTCCTGGTTCTTCGTTCCTGGTTAAGACAGAATTCACACGGTTATACAGGATCTTACAGGATATTTTGTCTCTCGCCCGCTTGCCCCACAGGGCGGGGCCGCGCTCAAGGCGCAAAGATCGCCAAGAACAAGGGAAAATATTCACCACAGAGACCACAGAGAGCGCAGAGAGTAAAAAGGTTAGGGATCGACCGGGAAACCCGCTGTGCGGGTCGACCCAATGAGGCCATATTGGGTCGGCATGAGACTGCCAAGAGACCAGAGTCTAGAGATGAAATGGCGTTATTCGTTATTTGTTGTCAGTTAATCGTTATTAGGGAAAGACTAGAGACCAGAGTCGAGAGACCAGAGGGCAGAGTTCCTGTCTTCGCTGCTTCGCAGCTACGCCACGGCAAGCAGATGACGGAAGTCAGAAAGCAGAGGACAGAACCAATGCCGATATTTTGAACTGCCAAGCGAGCT
>JAFDKD010000299.1 GCA_019307165.1 Deltaproteobacteria bacterium
AGTATTACCTGGGACTGTGGGCCGGGGAGCGTTTGGGGTGGTATGGGGGGACATTGAACATTGAACATTGAACAGTGAACATTGAACATTGAACATTGAACATTGAACAGTGAACAGTGAACATTGAGAATTGAAGATTGAATATTAGCTATCTGTTACTCAAAATGCTGCTGGAGCTTTATTTTATCTCGCAAGCGTTTAAGCCAAAGGTTTTTTACTCAATAAACTCAAAAAACTGTGTAAACTCAACGAACTGTCTAAATCGCGGGTGAAATGTTGTCGAACCATAAAACCGATTTGGGCAACAGGTAGGTAAGTATTGAAAATCGACCACTGGAAAGCGAAATAGGATGAAATTGCTGATCGCCATACCCGCCCTCAACGAGGAGAGCGGGATAGAGAGCATTATTCAGAGGGCGCTCGCGGCCAGGGAGACAATTGTCGCCGAATCGCCCGTCACCGCGGTGGAGATCACGGTGGTGAGCGACGGATCCACCGACGGGACCGTGAAACTGGCGGACCCATACACGGACCGGATTAAACTGATCGTGTTCAAACACAACCGCGGCTACGGCGCGGCCATCAAGGAGGCCTGGCGACAATCCGATGCGGAACTCCTGGGTTTCCTGGATGCGGACGGCACGTGCGATCCGGCCTTTTTCGCGAAGCTCTGCAACCTGCTGGTAGACGCGCATGCGGACGTGGCCCTGGGATGCCGGCTCAATCCGGAGAGCAAAATGCCGGCCGTGCGGCGCGTCGGCAATTTTCTCTACGCGCGCATGCTGTCCATGCTCTCCGCCACACAGGTGACGGACACGGCCAGCGGCATGCGGGTGGTTCGCCGGTCGAGCCTGAAACGACTGATGCCCCTACCCGACGGCCTCCATTTTACACCCGCCATGAGCGCGCGGGCGGTCATGAGCCACGACTTGAAAATCGTGGAAACAGACATGCCCTATCACGAGCGCGAAGGCGAATCCAAATTGAGCGTGGGGAAAGACGGCCTGCGTTTTCTGCGGGTGATCCTCGGAGCGGGATTCCTCTACCGGCCGTCACGGCCCCTGGGGATCCTGGGGCTGGCCTGCACGGTCGCGGCCGCGGCACTGATGATCATGCCCGCGGTCTATTATCTGAACCACCGTTCCGTCACCGAATGGATGATTTATCGCTTCATCGTCAGCGAACTCCTGGCCGTGTGCGGTTGCCTGCTTGTCTGCGGCGGCTATCTGGCTCGGAAAATGGCGGTCCTGACCCTCGGGGAAGGCCGGCCCGGCGCTGCCCCATACGGGCGTCTGTCGGCATTCTTTTCCAGCCGGTTTTTCAAATTCGTTCCCCTGGCCCTGTTTCTGGCAGGAGGCCTCCTGGTGCTGCCGAGCTTCGTCGAACTCATCCGTACGGGGGCGACGTATGAGCACTGGTCCAGGTTCATTGCCATGTCCTGCCTCTACTCCATGGCCATGGTCCTCGTGGTGACACGGGTCATCGACATGATCCTGGACCTGCTGGCCGATCGGCTCGATTACCTGCAGACCGATCAGGACTTCTCCGATGGACCGCGGCGCCCAAGCCGGTGACGCCGAATCGAACAACACCATGACCACGCCCGCACTCGATCCCGCCACGACATACGACCTGATGCTGGACAAGGGAATTCGCCTGTCGGGGGAAGGCAAGCGGTTTTTCATTCTGGGGCGATTGAACGACCTTCGGCGGGCGCTTCCAACAGGCTTCTGTCCACGCCGCATTCTCGATTTCGGGTGCGGTGTGGGCGACACGACCCGCCTGCTCGCGGAAACCTTTCCCACAGCCGAACTGGTTGGCGCGGACACGGCGATCAAGGCGCTGGACTACGCAAAGGAGCATTACGGCAACGCGAGGATCTCTTTTGAAAAGGCGGATGGTCTATCGCACCAGGCGCCCTTTCACCTGTGCTATGTCAACGGGGTGTTTCACCACATCCCGCCGGCCGACCGGAACGGCGTCATGGAAACGATTTTCAGGGCCCTTTCGCCGGGCGGGTATGTTGCGCTGTTTGAAAACAATCCCCTGAACCCGGGCGCCCGGATGGTCATGAAGCGCATTCCGTTCGACCGGGACGCACGCCCCATAACGCCTCGCGCCGCCCGGCGCATGCTTCGAGAAGCGGGTTTCGAAACCCCCCGGCGGACCCGTTTCCTGTTCTATTTTCCCCGCCGGGCCGCCTTTCTGAGGTTCGTGGAACCCCGGCTGGTGCATCTTCCTTTCGGGGCCCAGTACCATTGTCTGGCGAGGAGGCCTCGGAATTCGATTTTTTAACTTCTTAATTCGATATTCCTTGTTCAGTATTCAATAGTCTCTTTTAATGAGCCCCCCTCCCCCGGCCCCTCCCACCAGGGGAGGGGAGCAAAAAGGAAAAGCCCGCCTCACGATGGGAGAGGAGTGAAAGGGAAAGCCCTCCTCACGAGGGAGGGGAATGTCTAGTGTAAATCTACGGGATTTTTAAAGCGACAAGTACTCATTTTCTTTTCTCGTAGGTTTGCGAATAATTCATGTTATTTTCTCTTGCGTTGATTGATAGGTGGGTTGTTCTTGTCGGGAAGCGTTGAATGGAGCTTACGTCTTCTAAAGTCGAAGTGCCTTGTGAAATATTCCGATCCCTTGAGTGAGCCCGCAACACAGAACTCCCCTCCCCTTGTGGGAGGGGTTAGGGGAGGGGGAATCGATAAATTGATTTGTTCCTTATCGATCTTATCACCACCTAAGATTAGGTGGATGGGAATTGGGGTTCAGCCTTAACTTGACCGCCGACTGCTGGAAAAACGTCCATTACCGGGGCCCCCACCACCCCATAGCCGAGGCCTTCGTATCGCCCAAGCTGGATTTCATTCGGCGGCGCATCCGGCTGACTGAAACCGCCCTTATCCTGGACATGGGGTGCGGCACGGGCGTTTTCACCCACTATCTTTCGCAGCTGGCCCCCACCGTGGGGTCGGACCTGTCACGGGTCATGCTGGGAAAGAACCCGCATGACCGGCTGGTCCAGTGCGATGCACTTGCCACGCCGTTCAAGCCGGGGCGGTTCGACCTGGTGTTCGAGGCCAACCTGCTCCACCATGTAAAGGACCCCCTGTCCGTCCTTAAGGAGATGAAGCGTGTGAGCCGGCGATACGTGGTCTCACTCGAACCCAACATGTACAACCCGTTCATGTTCGCCAACTGCCTGCTCATGCCCCATGAGCGCGGAGCCCTCAAATTCACGCCGGGCTATATGAGCCGGTGCTTTCTGAAAACAGGGCTCACCCTGATCGATCAGGTGTCCATGGGGATGATCTTTCAGAACAAAACGCCCATGGCCCTTTTGCCGGTCTTGAAACGGCTGGACCGTCCCGCGCCCTGGGGCGGGTATATCCTGAGCATAGGAAAGAAACGCACATGAGTCTTCACGGAGCTTCGGCAGACAACAGCGCCGAATCGGAGCGGCGCAGCAGGTCCCGCTGGTTGTCCCTGCTTTTGATTGCGGCCATGCTGGTGGCGGTGAACGGCCTTGTCTTTCTGGCCGACCGGACCCTTATTCCCATGACGTCGACCCCGGGCATCTTGCCCGGTGGGCCTTCCGGGTATGCGGGCCCCATGCCGAAATCGCCCACGACGATGGACCCCTTTGCGTCCTTTTGCGCAAATTTCGCCTACGATGCCTATACGGTGAACACCGTCAAAAAGGGCGAGCTGCCCTTCTGGAACCCCTATCAAGGACTAGGGCAGCCGCTTCTGTCCAACGGGTTTTCAGCCCTGTTCTACCCCCCCAACTGGTTGCGTCTTGTCCTTCCGCCGGCTTGGTGGGACATGGTGTACCTTGTTAACTGGTTCCTGGCGGCCCTGTTTCTTTATCTCTATCTGCGATTCATGGGGGTAGGCAAGGGTCCCGCTCTGGTGGGGGCGGCGGCTATTTTTTCCAACGGCTATTTTGCCGGGCTCCTGGCCCTTCGGGAGGTCGTGGCGGTGTCGGCCTGGTGGCCCCTGCTCCTTTACGGGGTTGAGCGCGCCATACGGGAGCCCTCGTGGCGGTTTAAGCACGTCCTGCTTGCGTTGGGCGTATACTGCACCACTACGGGGGGACAGCCCGAGGTCGCCTTTTTCAGCCTGTTTACGGTCCTGGCGTATGCCTTGATCCGGCTGCAGATCGGGCCGCGGCCGAAGTGGCGCGGATTCATGGCGCTAGTTCCGGGGAGCCTGGCCGGACTTCTGCTGTCCACGCCGGCATGGTTCAATTTCGCGGCCTATGCATTTACTCAGTTCACCGCACACACGTCCGAGAGCGGATACGGGTTGCTGCATACGCCTTTCGCGTATATTGCCACCTATGTCTTCCCGTACCTGTACGGTCTGTTGCTGACCCACCCTTACGGATGGATCGATGACTGGATCTATGACCTGTCTCCGGGCTGGTTTCCCGCCATCGGCCTGTTCGCGTCACTGGCCTCTTTGAAACTGCTCAAGGAACGGCCGCGCTGGGCCCTCGGTTTCCTCCTGGCCGTGGCCGTCATCATGACGGCAAAGCTCTGGGGCGTACCGGTCGTGGGATGGCTGGGCCGGCTCCCCCTGTTCGACAGGATATTTTTTTCCAAGTTCGGGGGGTTTCTTCCCGCCACGGCCCTGTCGGGCCTGACCGCGTATGGCGTCATTGCCCTGGCCCGTCTGGAGGCCGGGCGTTGGAAGCCCTGGGTGGCGGCCTGGTGGGTCCTGGCGACGGCCATTTTCGTCATGGGCGCCTTTCCCCTGATGGACCGCCTCGGCAGTCCCCTGATCTACCCCGAGGCGCGGGAAACATTCATGGTATTCGGCGGCGTGGGGATCGCCTGGGTCGTTCTGGGCCCTTTGGGGCTCTGGTGGTTCAAGTACCGCCGCCGGGAAGCCGCCGGCATGTTCTATCTCCTGGCGGCCACGGGCATGATCCTGCAGGGGATCGCCTATGCGTGTAACGGATACGATCGATTTACGTATGCAGCCCTCGGCGCGGTCTGTCTCGGACTGTATGTGTTAC
>JAFDKD010000300.1 GCA_019307165.1 Deltaproteobacteria bacterium
TCATCGAAGTGCACTGCAATCCGAGCGAGGCCATGTGCGACAAGGACCAGGCCATGCCGCCGGAGATGTTTGCGAGACTTATGCAGAAACTGAGGGTGTTGGATGTAAGCATGCGCCAGATGCAGTGAGACAGAGGGCGGAAGGCGGAGGACGGAAGGCGGAAGGCAGGGGGCAGAAGGCTGAGGCCGGAGTGCTGAGGGGCGGTCCCGCCCAAGGACGGCGGGATCTCTGCTTCGCTCCGACAGGTCTAATCGAGGAGACCATGCAGTTCGGTCATGAGCAGTTTGACGTCTATCGGGTTTCACCCGAATACGCCGTCAGAGAGAGTTGGGCGCCGTACGGCGATTACGACCACGACAACGACCACGACAACGAATGCCCTTGTCTTTGGGCGACCTTTGCGTTCTTTGCGAGAGAAAATCAACCTCCGCGCAACCCGGTTCCCGGTTGGTCTTTCTTTTAACCCTGAACCCTGAACCTCTGAACCTTGAACCCTTTGAAGTTTCACAAGAGATACGGGATGCGGGATGCAGGAAGTTAGATGCGGTATACTTTAAATTAATGTCCGATTGGAGAAACATGAATCTGAAAGACGTGAGAGACGCCATCGACTTTATCGATGCGGGAATCGTGAAGCTTCTCGGTGAAAGAATGGAACACGCCCTTCTCGCAAGGCGCCTTAAAACCGAAATCGAGGACGGCGGAAGAGAAAACGAAATCTTCGGATCGATCGATTCGAAAGCGACGGCCGTGCTCGGCGGTTCATTTCTGCATAGGGTATTTAAAGAAATTATCAATGAGAGCAAGACGATTCAAGGGAAGGCGTCCAGTCTCATCGCTTTTCAGGGAGCGCACGGCGCGTACGGCGAAGTCGCGGCCATGACCTGGAACGAAACGCTTGTTCCCATTCCCTGCCGCGGGTTCGCCCAGGTCTTTGACAGGGTCGAATCGGGGGTGTGCGATTATGGCATTGTTCCCGTTGAAAACACACTCGGCGGCGTCGTCGGTGAAGTGAACAACCTGCTTATCGGGACCGGCCTCAAGGTGATCGGCGCCGTTGAGCTTCGCGTTCGTCACTGTCTCCTTGCGCTTCGGGGGGCGGACCACCGGGACATCCGAACCGTATACTCGCACCCCCAGGCCATCGCCCAGTGCCGCCAATTCATTGCCAGGAACAAGTTGGACGCGGTCTCGTTTCACGATACCGCGGGGGCGGCAAAAATGCTTTCCGAGGAAAGACGCAAAGGGTGCGCGACCATCTCGAGCCGCCTTTGCGCATCTTTGTACGGGCTCGACATCCTGAAGGAGGGGATCGAGGATCTGGAACAAAACATGACCCGGTTTCTCGTCCTGGCGAGGGAGGCGGCCGCGGAGGCGGGGGACAAGTGCTCCATCGTATTTACGACCGCACACAAGGCCGGGACCCTGTTTCGCGTACTCGAGGCATTTGCGGGAAAAGACATCAACCTGACGCGGATCGAGTCCATTCCGAACCGGCCCGGAGATTACGTTTTTTTTCTGGATTTCATGGGGTCCGACAATGACCCCCGGGTTATCAAGGCGCTTGACCATGTAGAGAAGATCACGAGCGAATTCAAAATGATGGGATGTTACAAGGAGAGGAACGCGCAATGAAAATATTGGTCATGGGATTGGGGCACATGGGTGGCTGGCTCCTAAACGAACTGCAATCCGGTCACGACGTGGCGGTTTACGACAACGACAGGGAAAGGCTTGAGAATTCATCCGGGTTCACGAAAATTTTCGAATTAAAGGATGCGGCCGGTTTTTCCCCGGAACTGGTCATCAATGCGGTCAGCCTTCCCAATATCAAACAGGCCTTTGACGATGTCCTGCCATACCTCCCCCAGGACTGTCTGCTGTCGGACATCGCTTCCGTAAAGACCGGTCTCGCCGATCTATACCTGGACATGAAACGCCGGTTCGTTTCGACTCATCCCATGTTCGGGCCCACCTTCGCCAACTTTTCCGATCTCAGCGAGCAGAACGCCATTATCATCGAGGAATCGGACCCGGATGGTAAGTCCTTTTTCAGGGATTTTTATGAAAACCTGGGGATCGATGTTCACGACTATACGTTTGACGGCCATGACAGGACCATCGCCTACTCGCTTTCGGTCCCTTTTGCTTCAACCATGGTGTTTGCCGCCTGCATGAAAAACCAGAATGCGCCGGGTTCCACCTTTAAGAAGCATCTCGAAATCGCAAAGGGGCTTTTGTCCAAGGACGATCAACTGTTGACGGAGATCCTGTTCAATCCCTACACGATCCACCAGATTGAAACGATCAATGCCAGCCTGACCTATCTGACCCACATCATCCGGGGCAGAGATCATGAGGAGATGGACAAGTATCTGGATCGGTTGAGGGAGAACATAAGTGAAAGGCGCCCGGCATAGGGCGCATGGCGTACGAAGGGACGGTGAGACAGTGGGATGGAGGGATGGAGGGCAGAGGGCAGATGTCGGAGGACGGAGGGCGGAAGTCGGAGGCAGATGTCAGATGTCAGCGTCGCCTCCGGCCTGGGGGCGGCCCCGCCCAAGGACGGCGGGATCTCCGCTACGCTCCGACAAGTCTAATCGATCAGGAAACGTCGCGGCTAAAGCCGCTCCTGCAACAACGGTCCTGCGCATTCCCACGCCCCCTGTAGGAGCGGTTTTAACCGCGATACCGGGCGGGCGGTATTTTTTGTAATTGAAAATCCATTGCCACTGAAAATGAACTGAGGGAGAAATGACCAAGCCATGGTGATCGACCATCAGACCCGCCTTTTCGGCGTTATGGGCAACCCTATCGGGCATACCCTGAGCCCGGTAATGCACAACGCCGCATTTGCGGAAACAGGGGTAAATGCCGTGTACCTGGCGTTTGAGACGACCGATGCCGAGGGGTGTCTCCAAGGAATCAGATCCTTCGGGATGAAGGGGATGAGCGTTACTATCCCCCACAAGTCCTCGGTGATCCCCCATCTCGATGCGGTCGATGAGACGGCAAAACGCATCGGCGCCGTCAATACCATTGTCAACAGGGAAGGCCGCCTCTATGGGTTCAATACCGATGCCATCGGGGCCTTGAAGGCCCTGGAGGACCGTATGGATCTCCCCGGCAAGACAGGCCTCATCATCGGGGCCGGCGGAGCGGCGCGGGCCATCGGTTTTGCGCTGAAGCAAAAGGGCGTACATGTGACCATCGCCAACCGGTCCACGGAAAGGGGCGCGCATCTGGCCCGATTTCTGGGCTGCGCCTTCTCGCCCCTGGATGGCATAGGCGGCATTCATCCGGACCTCCTGGTGCAGACCACGCCCGTGGGCATGCATCCCCACATCGATGCCTGTATTGTAGCTCCCGAATTTCTGGAAAAGGGGATGATTGTCATGGACATCGTCTACAATCCCATGGAGACAAAACTTCTTGCCCTGGCCCGGTCGCGCGGGTGCTTGACCATCAGCGGACTTGACATGTTCATTAATCAGGGCGCCGAACAGTTCAGGCTCTGGACGGGGCTGGAACCGCCGGTGGCGGTCATGTCCAGGGCCGTTGAAGCGGCGTTGGGGATAAATCCATGATCGAGGTCAAGCCAAAGGCGACCATTCGGTGTTCAGTGAATCTGCCCGGGTCAAAGAGCGTAACGCATCGTGCGCTGGTGGCCGCCGCGTTGGCCGATGGCCAAAGCTCAATCGAGAATTGGCTCGAATGTGAAGACACCCGATGCACCATCGATGCCCTACGGGAATTGGGTGTATGCTTTTCCCAGGCCCCAAACCGCATAACCGTATCGGGGTCGGGCGGTTCCTTTCATCCTCAATTACAGCGGCGTGAGATTTTCGTGGGCAATTCGGGGACAACCTGTCGGTTCATGATGTCGATACTTGCGCTGGCTTCAGGGGAATATGCGCTGACCGGCACACCCAGGATGCACGAAAGGCCGGCGGGCGGATTGGTCAAGGCCCTGAACGCCTTGGGCGTATCCATTTCATACATTTTCAGGGAAGGATATCCGCCCGTGCGTGTCGAGGGCGGAGGCATTCGCGGGGGTCGCGCAACCGTCGACGGTCGGGAAAGCAGTCAGTATGTATCATCATTGTTGCTGTCGGCCCCCTGCGCGCAAAACGACGTGGAGATCGAGGTGACGGGAAAGCTGGTGTCCGCGCCTTACGTGGACCTGACCCTGGACGTCATGAGAAAATTCGGGATCAGCGTTTACCGCGAAGGATACGGCTACTTCAAGGTCGAGGCGGGCCAGGCCTACCGGTCCACGCCATTTGTCGTAGAGAGCGATGTGTCCAGCGCCTCCTATTTCTGGGCCGCCGCGGCCGTCACCGGCGGGACCGTAACCACAAAAAACATCAATGCCGATTCCAGGCAGGGGGATATGGGATTTCTGGCCGTGATTGAGGAAATGGGCTGTCAAGTTGAGAGGGGAAATGGAGAGATCACCGTCCATGGAGGGCCGCTCCATGGGATCGACGCGGACATGAGCCCCATGCCCGATCTGGTGCCCACCCTGGCCGCCATGGCGCCTTTCGCGAAAGGCAGCACCGTCATTCGAAATGTCCCCCATCTCCGATTAAAGGAGAGCGACAGGCTGCGGGCCGTTGCCCGGGAGTGGGCCCGCCTGGGAAGCCGCGTGGATGAGCACGACGACGGACTGACTATTTACGGGGACCAAAAGCTCTCGGGGACCGTGGTTGATCCCCATGACGACCATCGTATCGCCATGAGCCTCGCGGTTCTGGGCTTAAGGGCGCCGGGGATTAGGATAACCAATGAGAACTGCGTGGATAAATCGTTCCCCGGGTTCTGGAAGACTTGGAAGACACTTTAAACCCCTGGTTGCAGCGCCAGGGTTTGGTACGTCATTTGTGAAGCCCCTTGAAGGAATAGGTCTGGATATCATAACCAGACAAATTCATATGGCTATCTAGGGTAATAGCAGTAAGGCGCAGGCCGCCGCCAAGTCTCCTTACCCCCCACATATTGTGGTCTCCGATTCAGCTTG
>JAFDKD010000301.1 GCA_019307165.1 Deltaproteobacteria bacterium
CGAACCGCCGGATCTGCTGCTTGTCCAAGAAGTCTTCCGAACGGAAGTCAGGTACTTCACCGGCGATCTTCGAGGGAAAATCGGAAACGTCGAATTTGGTGACGGGCCCAATGCCCGATTTTCCGGCGCACGCGCTCTCCCAATTCTTTTCAACGCCGGTTCCCAGGGGGGTAACCATACCCACGCCCGTTACCACGACCCTCCTCGTCATTTATTCGCTCCTACGCCAGACTTGCAGTTTAGGGAAACGCCATGTCCGATTTTTGGCTTTCCCGTTTTATCGACCCTTTAAAAACGGGCACTACGTACGGCATGTGTGCAGGTAACGGACTTATTCACCCAACGCCTTCTTGACATAATCTATCGCATCCTTGACCGTAGCGATTTTCTCCGCATCCTCATCCGGAATGGACACATCGAATTCCTCTTCCATGGCCATGATAAGCTCTACCTGATCAAGGGAGTCGGCCCCCAGATCGTCCACAAACACTGCATCAAGTACAACATCCACTTCCGCTACATCCAACTGTTCAATGATAATCTTCTTGACCTTTTCCTCGACAGAAGACATACGCCGTTACCTCCATGATAATTTCATTTCCACATTTATTTTTAAAATGTTGCTTTTCAGTACATAACCATTCACGAGCCGGGGCAGAGTGAAATGGCCGCATCGCCGATCGTTATCAGCGGCTCAACCGAACATGCCGCCGTTTACATGAAGCACCTGGCCGGTAATGTACCGTGAACCGTTTGAGCAGAGCCAATACACCGCCTCCGCAATTTCTTCGGTCGTCCCCGGCCGTCCTAAAGGGATTTGAGCCAAAAAGGCCTTTTTTGCCTTTTCGGGGAGTCCCTCGGTCATTTCGGTTTCAATGAATCCCGGAGCAACGGCGTTGACGGTGATGCCGCGCGCTCCCACCTCCTTGGCGACGCTCTTGGTAAACCCCAAGATGCCGGCCTTTGACGCCGAATAGTTCGCCTGGCCCGCATTTCCAGTTTGCCCCACCACGGAGGAGATATTGACGATTCGCCCCCCTTTCCGCCGGACCATTTCACGAATCACGGCATGAGTACAGTTGAAAACGCTTTTTAAATTGATATTCAGGACCGCATCCCATTGTGCTTCACTCATCCGCATCAGCAGCGTATCCTGTGTGATCCCGGCGTTGTTTACCAGAACATCCACGCCATCGAACCGGGAAAGGACATTTTTAAATAGCACATCCACCGCTTCAAAGGAAGCGACATCTACCTTATGGCTCTCCGCGGTCGCACCCGATTCCCTGATGTGTTGAACCGTCTCCTCGGAAGCGGATTCGTCCGGATCGTAGTGGACAATAATGACATTGCCCTTTTCTGCTGCAAACCTGTAGGCAATGCTCCGTCCGATGCCCCTGGAGCCGCCCGTTATCACTACCGTCCTTCCGCCTGCGTCACCCATAAAAAAACTCCCTAAATCAGAAACGAAGATTTTCCTCCCCCGATCAGACCATGAAATCCCTGAAGTTATTCAGTTCGACCGACATCTTGTCAAGTACCTGGTTTTCCACGTTCACGGCCGCCTGGCGGATGCCGTTTCGGATGGCTCGGGGAGACGATCCGCCGTGGCAGACGATGGCCACGCCCTTGAGACCCAGGAGCGGTGCGCCGCCGTACTCGGCATAGTCCAGTCTCTGACTGAATAAGCGCAGTGCCTTCCGGCTCAAAAAACGGCCAATCCTGCTCATAAGGGACCGATTCAATTCTTCCTTTAACATGGAGGTCATGGCCTGTCCCATCCCCTCCGTCACTTTCAACGCCACATTGCCCACGAAACCGTCGCAGACAACGACCTGAACGTCTCCGGAAAAAATGTCCCGGCCTTCCACGTTTCCAACGAAATTGAGCCGGCTTTCTTCGAACAGTTCGCGGGCCAGGCGGACTTGGTCGTTTCCTTTGCTGCCCTCTTCCCCAATGCTCAGGAGCCCGATTTTCGGGTCCTGCATCATCAGGCAAGCCGTGGCATAGGCGTTGCCCATGACTCCGAATTGAAAGAGATGGGCGGGCCTGCAATCCACATTGGCGCCCACGTCGATCAAAATGACCCGCCCTCGCTCACGCGGAACAAAACTGGCGATAGCGGGCCTTTCCACCCCTTCCAACCTGCCCAGCGTAAGTATGCCTGCGGCAAGCGTGGCGCCCGAATTCCCTGCACTGACCACCCCGTCCGCGTTGCCATCGCGGACCAGGTTAAACGCCACCCGGATGGAGGCATCCGGCTTTTTCCGGATGGCCTTCAAGGGAGATTCATCCATCTCCACCACTTCTTCGCAGTGGTGGACGGTGACGTTCCCGTCGGCCTGGCGATGGCCTATCTTTTCCCGTATCAGGTCTTCCAGACCGACAAGCGTGACGTGAACGCCCAATTCGGATGCGGCGTCAAGAGCGCCCTGAACAATGACATCAGGACCGTGGTCCCCGCCCATGGCGTCCACCGCAATATTCATATCAGCTTTCTTCGGTCTTCAGGACGGTCCGCCCCTTGTAAGTTCCGCACTCCCGGCAGACGTGATGGGGCAATACGGGCTCGTGGCATTGAGGACAGGTGGTGACCTTGGGCAGCTTAACGCTATCATGGGCCCGGCGCATGTTCTTGCGCGACTTTGACGTTTTCTTCTTCGGTACGGCCATAGCGGCTACTTATTCTCCTTCGAATTTGAGATTTTTCAGTTTTGCAAATTCCGGACGTCCGGAAGATTTCAGACACCGGCAGTCGCCCTGATTCAGATCCGCCCCGCACTCGGGGCACAGTCCCCGGCAATCGATTCTGCACAGGGATTTCATGGGGACCGCCAGATATATCTGCTCTCGGATGATATCGTCCAATTCCACCGTCTCGCCAACGATGAAATCTCCGGCCAGGTCCTCAGGAGTAAGGGCGACCTCCTCATCGAACCCATCCCGGGGCGGCGGCGCCAGAAACAACCTGAACGCGGTCTTCAACTCCCGCCGATAGGACTCGGTGCATCGATCGCACCTAACCTGCAGACTTCCGTTAAGCGATCCCTCCAGCACATACTTGTCCCCGGCCCTGTAAATCTCGACGGATACACTCAAAGGGTCCTCAAATCCCAGAACAAGCCCCTTGTCGCCGGCCTTCTCCCACCAACCGGGCCCAAGGGTCTGCGTTATACGGCGTGAGACGTGAGTGATCTTCTTGAGGTCAATGAGCATCCGCCTCAACCCTTCTCACGGCATCCGGGTCGGCTGACCATATACAACAAACGGCGTTCGGGAAACCGTGCTTTCCATGGTTGCCGGGCGCCCGACATACCGTTTTCCGGGCCAGAGATCCAGCGTCGTCCGCAGAAATAAAGGTAAGTCGATAATTATATAATTCCATGCGGTTTTGTCAAGAAAATTAGGATATCCCGCCCGCCTGCGCCCTTCCGAAAAAAGCGCTTTTCGCTTATATCTGTCTGATTCTCTTCTTTTTTCATTGACACTTACGGCCATTTTTGCTATATTTGTGTTAATTTTTACCTGCACCTCGACAAACATCGGCTTACCGTTTATTTTAATTTGAGTCCGTCTTCAATTGAATATATTTTTTGATCAATACTAATTTCCCGAATTAACGTTATGACTAAAGAGCGATCGCGACTTAACTACCACGAAAAACTGAGGCGTTCCCTGTATGAATTTCTGAGGGACGAACTGGAACGCCGACTTATCAAGATTGCCCTGATCGACTCCTTTTCCAATTTTGAGAAAAATCGCGTCCACTACACCTTTCTGGACAAAAGCGAACTCAAACCCAAGTCCAAAAAAATGGAAAAGGAATCCGACCTGATCAACACCTTCATCGTCATTTTCTGTGAAAGCGCAGTCAGTCGTCAATTCAAGAATCACATCCGATTTTTTCCTGAAAACCGGGTTGTAAAAGACAATCTGGAGTATCTGGCCGACTTTTCCCTGTACAAGCGCTTTCATAATAATCTCAAACACTTTGACAACCCGAAGTTTTTGAATCTGATCGAGTCTTTGATCGACGTGGACTATGCCCTTCTGGTCCAGCAGAATCCAACGGTCAAGAAAAAGAACCGGTATTCGTTGACCCATTTTCATGTGAAAGTCGACTGGCCCATAGCCGACGCCGCGGAAAGTCTCGCCAAGACATTGAGGTATGTTCAGAGCCATCTCTATGAGAACGGCGACAAGGAAGGAAGACTGCTTCAAAGAAAACTTTTCGAGTACTACGGGTGTCATTACAGCGTGGGGGGACGACGGACCGCCGGCCTCATCGCCGCCGAACTTCTGCGCCGACAGGATGCCATCTCCACGGTCTATGTCTCAAGCTCGGAATCGCGCGCCATGTACAAGTATTCGGAACATGGCGTATCCAAATTTTTCCTTATCCAATTTACCCGCAAACAAATCGAGGAACTGTCCCAAAAAGAGGGGATAAAGGCGGACGACCTGATCAACACCCACCTGTATCCGGCCGGCAGACAATTTGTCGGTGTCTTTGAGGCCGTTTACACCCTCACCCCCCACTCCATGCCGCCCGAGGACGGCAGGCTCCGCAGACTCAAGCCCGCGTACAACTGGCTCAAGCTCGCGGATGAGTTGCTGCACCCCAAAACCGAAGACCAGACGGCCAGGCCGGTGGGGTATCAGTGGATTTATACGCCCTAAGCGGTCGTTGGAAAACGTTCGTCTATTGCGTTGCCTGTCCCTCAAACGAATCTATGAGGTGTCAGTGTTCAGGTGTCAGGAAAACGAACAACCTTCCGTTTAAATAATTTCTTTTCATTCTTTTCTGACACCTCTTGTGTAACTTCGTAGGGTTCAAAGGTTCAAGGTTGCGGGTTGCTTTGCACGCTCCCCCCTTTGTAAACTGACCATGTCCCATAAGTTTTTGCTGGACACAGGGGGTGCCGGCATGTTAAGCTTATTTCCATGCTGGTTTGCGGTCAACACTTTACGGACGAGGTAATCCGTAAAATAAATAAATAAATAAAACGGTTGGGTCCGAGCCCACGATCTCTCGGCGGGCTCTTTCCCTTAGAGTTTGCCAATGGCTTGATTGGAAAAGCCCCAATGGCAAACTCAAAGAGATGAGTTGCCGTGTGGCCTTGCTGAAAATGCAACGACAAGGGGTTTTGGAGCTGCCTGAGTGTAATGGCAAACCATCGTTTCAACCCCGCATAGAGAGACAATGGCCCATTGAGCAAATTGGCTCTGTGTGCTGTGATCTGAAGGAATTGGGTGGTATTGAACTGGTACGGGTAGGAAGCCGTGAGAGCAAAGCCTCCCGGATATGGAATGCTTTGATGGAACGCTACCATTATCTGGGTTGTGGTCCCCTGTGTGGGGCCCAAATGCGGTATTTGATCAAAAGCCCTTCCTATGGATGGCTGGGGGGATTGTCCTTCAGCGGGGCGGCCTGGCGAGTTGGAGCTCGGGATAGCTGGATTGGCTGGAGCGATGGAGCCCGAAAAAGGCATCTGGGGAAGGTGGTTTGTAACAGTCGTTTTTTGATTTTGCCTCAGGTTCAGGTGCCCAATCTGGCCTCTCATGTTCTGTCTCTGAGTGTTAAACGACTTTCCCGGGATTGGCTTGAGCGTTACGGGTTTGAACCTGTGCTGTTGGAAACCTTTGTAGAGCGAGATAGATTTAGGGGGAGTTGTTATCGTGGGGCTAACTGGGAGCATGTGGGCAGCACCTGTGGCAGAGGGAGGCAGGATCGCAATCGGAAGAATGCTGTGCCGGTTAAAGATGTTTATGTTTTTCCACTTAGAAAGGATGCCCGGCAGGTGCTTTGTTGTGAGCCGATGAGCAGTGTGGTAAACTCTGCCCCAAAAGAGAGCAAAGAGGCTGAAGATTGGGCTGAGGAGGAATTTGGTGGCGCTGATTTGGGAGACAGGCGTCTGACGAATCGACTTGTTAGTCTTGTACGTGACTTTTATGCACGGCCTCAGGCAAGCATTCCTCATGCTTGTCAGAGCCGAGCCAAGACAAAGGCAGCTTATCGTTTTTTTGAACATCCTCATATAAGCATGGATAAAGTCCTTGAGCAACATTATGAAAGGACCCTTGGGCGTGTAAGCGGGCAGGATGTGGTGTTGGCTGTGCAGGATACCACCACTCTTAACTATACAGCTCACCCTGCCACGGAAAATCTTGGCCCCATTGGGTATCGTTTGGACAGAGGGATTGGGTTGATTCTTCATGACACGATGACCTTTGATCCGGGCGGAACACCACTGGGGTTGCTTGATGTGCAGTGTTGGGCGAGAGATGGCGAGGATTTTGGAAAAAAGAAACGCCGTCATGAAGTGCCCATTGAAGAGAAAGAAAGCCATAAATGGCTGATAAGTTATCGTAAAGTCGCTGAGGCACAAAAGCGGTGCCCACAAACCACTCTTGTCAGTGTGGGGGATCGAGAAGCGGATATCTACGAGCTTTTTGACTTGGCTTTGAAAGAACCGACTGCTCCGAAGCTTTTGGTGCGTGCAAGCCAGAATCGGATACTTGCAGAAGGTCAAGGCCATCTGTGGGAGAAGGTGAATGATCAAGAGATAGCGGGTATTCAAGAGGTCCATGTGCCTCGCCGGGGAAGACGTCCGGCCAGAGTTGCCTGTCTTTCGGTGCGGTTTGCTGAAGTTACCCTCAACCCACCACAAAAGAAGAAAGGCATTAAGGAACTGACCCTTTGGGCTATCTTGGCACGAGAGGAGGAAGGGGGTCCAGAAGATGTAAAGCCTATTGAATGGATGCTTCTGACCACCTGCCCGGTCACAAACTTTGAGGAAGCGACCGAGAAGTTGTCCTGGTATGCTCTTCGTTGGGGAATCGAAGTGTATCACCGAACTTTTAAGAGTGGTTGCAAGATCGAGGAAAGGCAACTGGGTCATGCTGACCGCATTGAAGCCTGCCTTGCTATTGATATGGTCGTGGCGTGGCGAATTTTTCATCTTACCAAGCTGGGTCGTGAAACTCCCGATGTTCCCTGTACAGTATTCTTTGAAGAAGCCGAGTGGAAGGCTCTTAACACCTATATTACTCAAACCCCCACTCCACCAGAGCGAACACCTTCCCTGCGTGAGGCCACGCGCATGCTCGCCGGTCTCGGAGGCTTTCTTGGACGAAAAAGTGACGGAGAGCCCGGCACCAAAAGCCTATGGATCGGATTGCAGCGGCTCGATGACCTCACGGCTATGTGGAAGGTGATGATCAAGTTGCTTGTCCCACATCCCCAGTGACCCCCTGTGTCCAGCAACCCAGGTTATGGGTAAAGCACAGTTTCAGCCACGAGGCGGCGCTCATATGTAACTTCATGAAAAACGATGCCTGGATGGTGGCCTAAACCAAACGCTCAAATTGCCTACATCGGTGGCCAACGGCCGGCCTGACACCTGGCACCTTTAACGAGTCTCAATGAAATCCGAGACTGTTTTCTCAAAGTTTTCCTGCTGATCAGACTGGCCGCCCCACAGGCCAGAGGCGGAGTTGACACCTGACACCATATTTTCCCTCGCCCCTGCGCCCTGCGCCCTGCACCTTGCGCCCTCTAAACCGTCCTCTCCTGAGGGGATATGGATGGATTCCGTTTCATGTAGGCCAGCCGGTTGAGGCCGTTGACAAAGGCCTTGGCGCTGGCCGTG
>JAFDKD010000302.1 GCA_019307165.1 Deltaproteobacteria bacterium
GTATAACGAGATCAAGGAAGTCCGAGGGACGACGGCGCTTCAGATATTTTTTCGACAGTTCAAGAATTTCCTTATCCTTCTGCTCCTTGCCGCCGCGCTGGTTTCCGCTTTTATCGGTCTATGGGAACACGGCATACAGGAGATGATCGAGGCCGGCTTGATCGTCCTCATCGTTCTTTTCATTGTGTGTGTCGGATTTTATCAGGAATATCATGCCGAAAAGGACCTGGAGGCCCTTAAGCGGATGCTTGATCCGGCGGCCGTGGTCGAACGTGGAACCCAAAAGAAAAAGATTCCTGCCAGGGAATTGGTCCCCGGAGACATCATCCATTTGGAAGCGGGAGACCGCGTGCCTGCGGATTCCCGGATAGTCGAGGCGGTTCAACTCAAGATCGACGAGAGCGTCTTGACCGGGGAGGCGGATCCGGTGAGAAAAGGCGCGGGTGTGCTTGACGGGGAACTGCCCGTGGGCGACCGGTCCAACATGACTCACATGGGCACGACGGTCACCTACGGCAAGGGCAAGGCCCTGGTTGTGGCAACGGGCATGGAAACGGAGTTCGGCCGGATCGCTTGCCGGATTCAGGAGATCGAAGACGAAAAAACGCCGCTTCAGGAGCGCCTGGATGTCATTGGCAGGCAGATCGGCTGGGGGGTGCTCTGCCTTTGTGCCGTTGTGTTCGTCGTCGGCATCCTGGCGCAGGAAATGCCCTGGCTGGAGATGTTTCTCGTGGCGGTCGCACTGGCCGTGGCGGCCGTTCCCGAAGGTCTGCCCGGGGTGGTGGTCGTTGCCCTGGGCATGGGGACCCGCCGCATGGTGGCGCGTCACGTCATTGTCCGCAAATTGCCCGCCGTGGAAACCCTCGGCTGCACGACCGTCATCTGCAGCGACAAGACCGGCACCATCACCCACAACCAGATGACCGTTCGAAGGGTCTTTGCGGACGGAAAGACCGTTGAGGTGAGCGGAGACGGCTACACGCCCGAAGGCGGGTTTTCGATTGACGGGAAAAAAATGGCGCCCCGGGACGATCCCGTGCTGGACAAGCTGCTGAGGGCCGCCGCGCTATGCAACAACGCGAGCCTTTTTCATGAAGCCGGGGAATGGAAGACCACCGGCGATCCTACTGAGATCTGCCTGCTGGTGGCGGCGGAAAAAGCCGGTATCCGCCGGGGAGATCTCCGGGAGACCTCGCCCCGGGTAGGGGAGACGGCGTTTAGTTCCGAGCGTAAGCGCATGGCCACCATCCATAAGGAAGGCGGGTCTTTTACCGCATATGTAAAAGGTGCGCCTGACATCCTTTCGGAGCGGTGTTCATCCATTCAGGGTCATGACGGCATTCGGCCCCTTTCAAGCGGCGAAAGGGGCGGCATCCTCCAAGCCAACGAACGGATGGCCAATGACGCTCTTCGCGTGCTTGCCGTGGCATACCGGGCCTTTGTCCATGAAAACGCGATGGAAGACGCGGAGGAAGACCTTGTTTTCCTGGGCCTGCTGGGAATGAAGGACCCGCCCCGCGACGAGGCCAAAGCTGCCATCGGGCGATGTCGGGAAGCGGGCATTCGTACGGTAATGATCACCGGCGACCACCCGGCCACGGCCCTTGCCGTGGCCCGGGAAATAGGGCTCAACGTCGGCAGCGGGCAGGTCATCACCGGCGCCGAACTTTCCAAAATGCCACAAAATAAATTAAAAGAGAGAATTGAAGATACGACCATTTTCGCCCGGGTGAGTCCCGAACACAAACTGAGGATCGTATCCGCGCTCCAGGACCGGGGGCACGTGGTGGCCATGACGGGCGACGGCGTCAACGACGCGCCGGCCCTTAAAAAGGCGGACATCGGGGTGGCCATGGGCATTTCCGGCACCGACGTGGCCAGAGAGGCCTCGGACATGGTGCTCACCGACGATAATTTTTCCGGTATCGTGGGGGCCGTGAAGGAAGGCAGGGGGATCTATGACAATATCAGAAAATTCTTCGCCTATCTCATTTCCGGAAATATCGGAGAGGTGCTGATCCTCTTCATCTCGTCCCTCTGGACTTCCGTTCCCATCGCCCTGACCGCCACGCAGATCTTGATCATCAACCTGGTGACCGACGGCCTTCCCGCACTGGCGCTGGGGGCGGACCCCTTCGAACCCAACGCCATGAAACGGTCTCCACGGAGCCGGACGGAGCCCCTGCATCACGGGCTTGCGCCGTTCATTCTGGTCTATCCCATCATCATGGCGGCCGTGGCCTTGGGCGTGCTGTACCGGATTTACGACCCGGCCGCGGCAAATGAGGCAGAGGCCCGGACGGCGGTGTTTCTGACCGTTGCATTTTTTGAAATGTTTCAGTCTTTTTCCGCCCGAAGCACGCGATACCCGTCGATCAAGGTGGGGCTTTTCAAGAACCGTTGGCTGGTCCTGGCGGTGGCCGGCTCTCTGGCGGTTTGCGTGGGCCTGGTGTATGCTCCCCTTCGAATCCCCTTTTTGGGTGTCGATCTGCATCAACTGGTTCGCCTGGTTCCGCTTCCATTGAGCGACTTTTTTTCGATAGTGGCGCTTTCAAGTTTAGGGTTTGTTTATTTAGAGCTGTCCAAGGCCTATGCTTCACGGAAGGTGGGGTAGCGCTTTCATGCGAACCCAACGATTGACGAGCACCGCTGCGCTGAGCACGAGCGATTGCTAACGCAATAATCCCCGCTTTTTCAAAGGAGGGAAGATAATCTTGCCTCCTTTTACACCATGTAAAGAAAACCGACGATCCATCCCCGCCCCTAACGTATCCCGACATCAAATTCCCAATAATCAGCTTTGTTTTTGCGGTGTTACGGGAAATCCAATCCCCGGCTGACTTTGGCACGGACATTGCCTTTTATAGTTTCAACTCGGCGGAGAACGGGCCTCAGGGTCGCGTTAACTCGTTGATGACCGATGAAGAAACGGCCCGATTGGCCAAGGTGATGCGGTCGATCTTTTTCTGAAAGAACGGACCGCCATTCTCTCCGCCATGGCCGATACCCATCGGTTTCAATCGATTGCCGACGACACGAGTCTCAGCAAAATCCTCGATGTGATGAACCTTAGGGCAGGAGGACCGGCCTGGGTTTGTGGGTCAGTTATGATATCATGAATGAACTGGGTGGGAGCATCGCCCTGAAAAGTGTTGTGGGGAAGGGGACGGCCTTTACGGTTCGGATTCCCGCCGTCGTTCCGGAAAGGTAATAGCTTCGGTCTCCACTTTCAGCGCACGACGATTCGCCGAGGAGGGTCCTATGGAGTATTTTAGAGTATTGATCGTGGATGACGAGGAAGATTTTCTCGAAACCCTGGTCAAACGTTTAGGGAAGCGGAACCTGGATGCCACGGGCGTTCTCAGTGGAGAGGAGGCCCTGGAGGCCATGAAGGAAAAGCTCTTTGACGTGGTGATCCTTGATGTCAAGATGCCCGGCGGCATGGATGGGATCGAGACCCTCAGGGAGGTCAAAAAAGTTCAGCCGCTGGCGGAGATCATCCTGCTTACCGGTCACGGGTCCGTGGAGACCAGCATCGAAGGGTTGAAGCTTGGGGCCTTTGACTATCTGTTAAAACCCGTAAAGCTGGAAGACCTATTGCCCAAGCTGGCCGAGGCCTTTGAAAAAAAGAATTCCCATGACCAGAAGATCCGTAAGGCCAAAATCAAAGAGCTGGTCCGTTTCCCGGGCAGGGTGTTCGATCAGGAAAAAAATTGACGTTATCGCAACAGATGCGGAGGCATTCGGCTATGGAAGAGATGAAAATGATGCTTGTGGATGACGAGGAACGCTTCCTGTCGACCACGAAAAAGTTGCTCGCAAAAAGGGGATATGACGTCATCGTGGCCGGCGGCGGAGAGGAAGCGCTGGAGAAACTGAGGACCCATAATATCCATGTGGTTATCCTGGACGTCAAAATGCCCGGCATGGACGGCATAGAGACGTTAAAAGCCATTAAAAGGCTGTATCCGCTGGTCGAGGTGATTATGCTCACCGGTCACGGCACCGTGGAATCCGCGGTGGACGGATTGAAATCCGGCGCAACGGATTATCTGACAAAACCGGCGGACGTCAACGAACTCATCGAAAAGGCCGCGAAGGCGTTCGAAAACCGGAGACGGCTTGAAGAAAAGATCAGGGTCGCCCAGGCCAGAGCCAGCATGAAATCGCCGAGAGAAATCACCAGGGCGTCCGAGTAGCCCCCATTGAATCTACCACCTTTGCGGGAGGAGACTCACTCCTGCATGTTGACGGCGATCGGGGGCGATCTGCATTGCGGGCGTTCTTGCAAACCTATTGAGAAATAGTGCCGCCATGATGACCTCGACGACATCAAGGCCGCTGAAGCGTATGACATCGGGGGGGATGGCCCGGGAACGACCTCAACAGATAGCTTGTTCCATGTAGGCAATCTCCCGTGGGGAGGGTGGATCACCGCGAGAACCGGCGGGAAGTGTATGGCTGATCTCTCGGCGGGGATCAGGTCAAAGGGTGCAGGACTGAGGGCGGAAGGCCGTAGGCAGAAGGCGGATGACAGATGGCAGATGACAGATGGCAGATGACAGATGACAGATGGCAGATGACAGATGGCAGAAGGCAGATGACAGATGGCAGATGGCAGATGGCGGATGGCGGAAGGCAGAGGACCAGAAGTCAGGAAGACAGAGGGCGGTGGACGGAAAAAGAAGTCAGTAAATCAGTGAGACGGTCGGACCGTGGGACGGAGGACGGTCGGACAGTAAGACGGTGGGACAGAGGACGGTGGGGCGGGTGGCCCACAGGACAAGCGCAAACTTTAGAAAAGACATTTTTCCGGAGACATACCCTGCTGCGAAGCAGCTGGATATTTCCCTCGGGGAGCATCGCCCGGGGGAAAAGATCTTTATCATCCTGTTTATCAAATGAGCGAAGCGAACCCCGCCACATATCGGCGGGATCTCCGCTTCGCTCCGATGGGCAAGCGGTTTATAAATTTGGACGGGCAATGTCCTTTCTTGGCGTCCTTGGCGATCTTGGCGAGAGAAATAATAACCGCAACTCTAGAGTCTGATCTCCTCCCGGAACCCGAAACGGATCTGATTGTCCAGATAATAGATCAAAGAGGGTGTGAATCGGTACAGGCGGACCCGGAAGCGGTTCCCGAAGGCTTCAAGGTCCGGGATTTCCCCCGGCTTGAAAAATTCACGGGTAAAGGGGAATTTTTTGAGGTAGGCGGCGATGGCCGCAGCTGCTTCCATTGGGGATTTCTCGCGGCGTATCGTGCCCGACATCTGCACCCCCCGGATTTCCTGCCACGTGGCGGCGGGCGCGTGGATGGATGCCGCCGCCTTGCCGCCCTCAAGGGACTCTCGTATGTGTCTGGCCTCCGGGTCCGAAAGAAAGTAAAAACCCGATTTGCGGAAAACGAAATACACGGGCGCGGCCCAGGCAGCGCCGTCTTCGGCGGTAGCCAGGGTCATTACCGCTTGATTGTCAATGATTTTCCCGGCCAGTTCGCGAAGCTTCCTGCCGGTGTATTCCGGAGATATGTCTTCATGCCGTGTCACATCAGCGCCTCCCGGTAACAAATCCTTATTACCCCGTATCGATTTTTCTTCCAACCTCTTTTTGCGCCGGCACTCAAATTCCTCCGACATGGCTTGAGTGCCAAAATGTAATCAAACATGCCGTTATGAATTATAAGCGCAATGCCCTGAATATGTCAAAATATGGAAAATGGTGTTTGGATTATGTGTCAAAAAGCGTGGAAAAGATAAAAATAATTAATAATATCAATAAGTTATGCGCATTTTTTCCTTGACGGAGCCTTTTTCTTCCCGTAACATCCACAGCCGAACCATCGCATGTCAAATTGGTTTTCCAACTGCAATAAATATTGGCGACAGTCCTTCTCAGGCGCCAACTTTAGGGCCGCCCCCAAGTTTGAATA
>JAFDKD010000303.1 GCA_019307165.1 Deltaproteobacteria bacterium
GATGCGGATCTGGATAAAAAACTGGTGCCCGAGGGCATCGTGGGGCGGGTGCCCTACAGGGGGCCGCTGGCGGACACCATATACCAGCTGGTGGGCGGTCTCAGGGCCGGCATGGGGTATCTGGGATGCGCGGACATTACCGCCCTCCAGTCCGATCCGAATTTCATCCGGATTACGGCCGCCGGACTCAGGGAAAGCCATGTTCATGACGTGATTATTATCAAAGAGGCGCCCAATTATCGAATTGAGTAGGTTTCGTCAGCCTTTGGTAACTTTTCAAGCTTGTTCCCATCCATAAACGACGAAAAGGGCACCGGGGAAGCATTCATGACAACAAACACCCTGTACAAACAGAAAATACTGATTCTGGACTTCGGCTCCCAGACCACGCAGCTCATTGCCCGCCGGGTCCGGGAGGCCAAGGTCTACTGTGAAATTCATCCCTTCAATATGTCCATTGACGAGATTCGCGCCTTCGATCCGAAAGGGATCATTCTTTCCGGCGGTCCTTCCAGCATATACGACACCGATGCGCCGCTCGCCCAAAAAGACGTCCTGAATCTGGACGCACCTGTCCTTGGTATCTGCTACGGCATGCAGTTCATCACCCATGTCATGGGCGGCGAGGTGGCGCGGGCAACGGACAGGGAGTACGGGAATGCCGTCCTGGATATCAGGGACGACCGGGACCTGTTTCATGGTCTGGAAACGGAACGGGGGCAAACGGTCTGGATGAGCCACGGGGACCGTATCCACCGTATGCCCGGCGGTTTCGAGGTCATCGGCGCCAGCAAGAACAGTCCGGTGGCGGCCATGGCCGATGCGTCACGTCGTCTGTTCGGGGTCCAGTTCCACCCCGAGGTGGCCCACACCCCGGAGGGCGCCCGGATCCTCAAGAATTTTCTGTTTCGGGTCTGCTCGTGCGAACCCACCTGGACCATGACGTCTTTCGTTCAGCGGACTACGGAGAATATCAGACAACAGGTGGGGAACGAGCGGGTGGTTTGCGGCCTTTCCGGAGGCGTGGATTCGTCGGTGACTGCAGTCCTTCTACACGGGGCTATTGGGGATCAACTCTCCTGCATCCTTGTGGACAACGGCCTCCTGAGACGGGGGGAGGCGAGGGAGGTGATGGAGGTCTTCGGCGAATACTACAAGATGGATTTCCACCTGGTGGACGCGTCCGATCATTTCTTGAACTGCCTTAAAGGCGTGGCCGATCCCGAAGAGAAGCGAAAAATCATCGGGCGGGAGTTTATCAGTGTCTTTGAACAAAAGGCCCGGGAATTGGGCGATGCCGCTTTCCTGGCCCAGGGCACCCTGTACCCCGATGTCATCGAGAGCATCTCGTTCAAGGGCCCGTCCGCAATCATCAAAAGCCACCACAACGTCGGGGGCCTTCCCGATGTGATGCGCCTCAAGCTCATCGAGCCCTTGAGAGAGCTTTTCAAAGACGAGGTGCGCCTGGTGGGCATGGAACTGGAACTGCCCCGGGAACTGGTCATGCGCCAGCCCTTCCCGGGACCGGGCCTCGCGGTACGGATACTCGGAGATGTCACTCGCGAACGGCTCGATATACTCAAATCGGCTGATGTCATCGTAGTCGAAGAAATTCGAAAAGCCGGGCTTTACGAGAAGGTGTGGCAGTCTTTTGCCGTGCTGCTGCCGGTTCAGACCGTCGGCGTGATGGGTGACGAGCGCACCTATGAAAACGTGATCGCCGTACGGTCCGTGGACAGCCTGGATGCCATGACGGCGGACTGGACCCGGGTTCCCTACGAAGTGCTTGCCAGGATATCGAATCGGATCATCAACAGCGTCAAGGGGATCAACCGGGTGGTCTACGACATTTCCTCCAAGCCGCCCAGCACGATCGAGTGGGAATAAATCTTTCCGTCGGCCCGACGGAAAGATTTACATTTGTGTATATTTCAGCAGAAAAGGTGATGTTTTTATGACGTTTCAAGAACTGATTTTTGCCCTGGAAAGGTACTGGGCAGGCAGGGGTTGCGTGATTCAGCAGCCCTGCGACCTCGAGGTGGGAGCGGGCACCTTCAATCCCGCGACCCTGTTAAGGGCGTTGGGGCCCGAGCCCTGGGCCGTGGCTTACGTGGAGCCCTCGCGGCGGCCCACGGACGGCCGGTACGGGGAAAACCCCAACCGTCTGGGGCACTATTACCAGTATCAGGTATTGATCAAGCCGTCTCCCATGGATATCCAGGAAGCCTATCTGGGAAGCCTGAAGGTCCTTGGACTGGACCCGTTGGAACACGATATCCGGTTTGTGGAGGACGACTGGGAATCGCCCACACTGGGGGCGTCCGGGCTGGGCTGGGAGGTCTGGCTGGACGGCATGGAGATCACCCAGTTCACCTATTTTCAATTGGCGGGAAGCATACGCCTGGATCCCATCTCCGTGGAGATCACATACGGCCTGGAGCGGATCAGCATGTATCTCCAGGAAAAGGAAAACGTCTACGACCTCATGTGGAATGACCGGGTGACATACGGGGATGTCCACAAAAAAGGGGAGTATGAGCTTTCCGTGTATAATTTCGAACTGGCGGACGTGGATATGCTGCTCCGCATGTTCGACATGTACGAGCAGGAATCGCTCAAGATCTGCGGGAAGGGGTTGGTGCTGCCGGCCTATGACTATTGTCTCAAATGCTCCCACACCTTCAACGTACTGGATGCCCGCGGGGCCATCAGCGTGACCGAGCGGACCCACTATATCGATCGGATACGAAACCTGGCCCGGCTGGTCTCGAAAAACTACCTGGCGCAGCGGGAGGAAATGGGATACCCGTTGTTGAAATTGAACAGTGAAGATTGAACAGTGAGCAGTGAAGATTGAAGATTGAAGATTGAAGATTAAATGACACTAAGTGAACGGAAAGAGAACATGGTTGCGGAACTGCTGTTAGAGATCGGGACGGAAGAAATTCCTTCCGGGTATTTGGAAAAAGGGCTAAGTGAATTCAGGCGCCTGGCCGAAGAAAGCCTGAAGGAAAACAGGATCGACCGGGCCGGCGGTCTGTTTACATTTGGAACGCCGAGGCGCCTGGTGCTGATCGGAAAGGCCATAGCCGAAAAACAGGAAGACCTGGTCCAGGAGGTCACGGGACCGCCCGTGGGGGTGGCCTATGACGAGCAGGGCAGACCCACAAAAGCGGCCCAGGGATTCGCTCGGAAACAGGGACTGGATGTGAATAACCTCGAGCGCATCGAGACGCCCAAGGGGGAATACCTCTTTGCGAAACGCCATGTTCCCGGCCGTAACACAGCGGAAATCCTGGAAGAGGTCTTTCCCGAACTGATTTCCCGAATCCCCTGGCCTAAATCCATGAGGTGGGGCACGGTGGGATATTCGTTCGTACGGCCCATTCACTGGGTGGTCGCCCTGTTCGGGGGAAAGCCCCTTTCTTTTGACGTGGCGGGCGTCCGAAGCGGCGACACGACCCGGGGTCATCGTTTCATGGCGCCCGATGCCCTGCCGGTCTACGATGTGGAAGACTATCTTCAAAAGACCCGCCGGTCCTATGTGTTGATCGATCAAAAAGAGCGCGAGGACATTTTGGCAAAGGCCGTCGTTGAAGCGGCGGCCTCTGTGGGAGGAATTCCATCCGATGATCCGGAACTGCTGGCGACCAACGCCAACCTGACCGAATATCCATCGGTCGTGTGCGGCGGTTTTGACGAAGCGTTCCTGTCCATACCCGATCCGGTCCTGATCACGGCCATGAAATCCCATCAGAAATACTTCGCCGTCCACGGTGAGGAAGGCCGCTTGATGCCCAATTTCGTGGCGGTCAACAATACCTTGACAAAGGACCCCGACGTCGTTCGAAGGGGACACGAGCGGGTGTTGCGGGCCCGGCTTTCCGATGCGGGCTTCTTTTTTCGGGAAGACCGGAAAAGGCCTTTGGAAGACCGCTTGGAGGACCTCAAAGGCGTCATCTATCAGGCGGAACTGGGCACGTCGTACGCCAAGGTCATGCGCTTTTCCCGATTGGCCGAATTCCTGGGCAAGGCCCTGATTCCCGACCGGCTGGAGGATATTCGTACGGCCGCCCATTTATGCAAATGCGACCTGGTCACCCTGATGGTGGGCGAATTTCCCAGCCTTCAGGGGACGATGGGCGAGGCCTACGCGAGCCTTGAAGGGTATTCGGAGGATATCTGCGCCGCCGTTCGCGAACACTATCTGCCGGAGAGGGCGGGGGGAGCGTTGCCGGCCGGCGAGCTCGGGGCCGTGGTCGGTGTGGCGGACCGCATGGACACCATCGTCGGGTGTTTTGCAGTGGGCCTGGAACCCACGGGCAGTGCAGACCCTTTTGCCCTTCGCCGGCATGCCCTTGCCGTCATCCGCATTGCGGAGGCCGAAGCGTGGGACATTTCCCTCAATCAATTGACGGAAACGGCCCTTGACATATTGAGCGACGATATTCCGGTGGAGCGGAAGGGGCTTCAGGGTAGGGTGGTCGATTTTTTCCGGGAGCGGTTCCGGAACCTCATGCTGAGATCGGGCTACGAGACGGACCTGGTGGAGGCCGTGATCGCCGCGGATTTCGACCGTATCCCCAAGCTCCGGTCGCGGTGCGAAGCACTCAAGCGTTTTGCCGACGAATCGGTCGGGTTTCTGGAACTGGCCGTTACCTTCAAGAGAGTGACCAATATCTTGAAAAAGCAGGACGCGGAATTCAAGGTGAACCCGCAGTTGTTCAAGTCGACCTTCGAATCGGATCTTTGGGAGGCCTGCAAAAACCTGAAAGACGATGTGGCGCGGTGCGTCCGCGATGGGGCGTATTATGAAGCGCTCGGCCTTTTGGCGACGCTCAAAGGCCCGGTGGACGGGTTTTTCGACGGCGTGGAGGTGCTCACCAAGGAAAGTCGCGAATTGAGAGAAAACCGTGTGGGGCTGCTGCAGGAACTTTCGGGGCTCTTGAGTCAGGTGGCTGATTTTTCAAAGTTTTCGAT
>JAFDKD010000304.1 GCA_019307165.1 Deltaproteobacteria bacterium
AAGATTTAAAGGAATTCAATCCCTGTGTAAGATCCTGCCGTTCTCGTGCAGGGGCACCTATTTTGCTCCCCGCTCCTTGGTCCCCGCTCTCCTGACACCTGAAACCTGACACCTGACACCTCTAATGCGCCTCCATGAGATTCGACACTTTTTTCTCGAAGTTTCCCTGCTGATTAGTCTGGCCGCCCCTATACATTGAATATTGAACATTGAGTTATTGAAGATTTATGGATGCAGGGCACTCAACCTCAAACCCGAAGTCTTTTATGATCAACGCGTTAGCTTTCAAACCGGCGCATTGCAAAATCGAACATCGTGCTGACAAGTTGAGTGCCGGGCCACAACCAATTTTCAATTTTCAATCTTCAATTCTCAATTTCTTTGCGGTATTGCAAGTGCCTAAAGTGATCTAAAGTGACTAGAGTGACTAAAGTTGCAGATGGAATAAAACTCAGGTTATACACCGTGCTCGTCAAAATCGGGTTTTCGCTTGTCAAGGAATGCCTGGGCCCCTTCGTTGTGGCTGCCCGATCGAATGATCATGCTGTAGATGCCTTCCGTCTCGATGAATGTCCGTTCCTCCACGGTCCTGCCTACGCCCCTCACCACGGTCTCCTTGTCTACCCGGATCGAACCCTGGGGAAGCTCGCAGATGGAGCGGGCCAGTTCCATGGTTCTGTCCATCAACTGATCGTGCGGGACCACTTCATTGGCCAGGCCGATGCGGTAGGCTTCCATGGCGTCGATCCGTTTGCCCGTGATGATCAGCTCCATGGCCCGGGCATAGCCCACCACAATGGGCAGCCTTACACACAGCCCGTCACCGGCCACGATGTTCCACCGTCTTTCCGTGGCGCCGAACTGGGCCCGGTCCGAGGCAATGCGGATGTCGGCCAGCAGGCAGGATTCAAGGCCCGCGGCAAAGGCATATCCGTTCACGGCGGCGATGATAGGTTTGTAAATATCGAACTTTTTCGTGTACCCGCAGTATCCTTCCACGTTGTGGCAGTCAACCCGGAATTTGTCGTACCCGCCCATCTCGGTGAGGGCCGCTGCGTCGTTGAGGTCCCAGCCCGCACTGAATGCCTTGTCCCCTGCGCCGGTGAAAACGGCCACAAAGGCATCATCGTCGTCGCGAAACGCCTTCCAGGCGTGCTGCAGTTCCAGGTTGGTCTCATGATTGATACAATTTCGCACCTCGGGCCGGTTGATGGTGATGGTGACGATGTGGTCTTCTTTTTCGTAGAGCAGGTATTTGTAATTCAAGGCACACCTCCTGTTATTTTTGGATTTGGATTTTGGATTGCTCGGGGCCCCCGTCCGAACCGCTGAAACCGGTTACTTGGCAATGGTGACTTTACAGGCCCCTTTGCCGATGCTTTCAGAGGGCTCGGTTACAAACAGCGGCGCACCGTCCTCCCCCGCAGGAACGATGTTCTGAAAATAGCAGTGGGCGCAGTAAACGGGAAAGTCCGCCCGATTGAATGTCATCTCCTGCGGGTTCTTGATTTTGAGGAAGCCGTCCGGCCCGTCGTATGCTCCGGATGCGGCCAGCCGGCCGCCGCTGCCGCACACCGGCGCGGTAATTTTGACAGCCTCATCATCTTCACTCACCTCGAAGGCCTGCAGATGACCCCGCAATCCCGCGCACAGGGTCTCCACCCTGGCCTTTACGTCCTTGCCTGCGTAGGCGCCGGCAAGGCGGCGGGTATATCCGGCCACGGTTTCGTGAAGCGCGTCTTGAAGGGCCTCATCCCCGTATTTCCTGCCGATGATGCTCAGGAGATGGGTCACCCAGTCGCGATACAGGTCGTGTATACCCTGGAACTCGGCAACCATGCGCTTGGACAGCCCTCCTGCGGTTTTGGTGTCGCCGCTTTCCAATGCCGAAAGGATCAGGTCGAGCGTGCGCGCACCCAGTGCCTTCAGTTCCTCATCAGTGAATATTCTGTTTTCTGCCATAACACCTCCATTCAGGACTTTTCCTCTTACCCCTTCAACGATACGTCCAATATTTTTACAGGTTCATCAAAGGTCTTCCATCCATGCCGCGTACCGGAGGGCGCGAAATAGGATTCATTGGGGCCGAGAATTCGCCGTTCACTGTCGATGAACATCTCGATCCGGCCCTGCAGCACGATACCGCACTGGTCAAAGGGGTGTTCGTGTCCGGCATCTTCCATTCCCGCGCCGATTTCCATGCACACCATGATCAGGTCATTTCCGATTTCCGCCTTGCTCGTGATGCCGGGCCGGAACGCCTCCAACCGCAAACTATCCAGATCCCAAAACGCCATGTGTCCTCCTTTCATCAAACGATATCAAACGCCCAGCCTCCTTACGTTCACCATACCATCGGCCCGGTACGCCTGCAGCGCAAAATCGAAGATATCCCGCTGGAGACAGAATACGGGGTCCTCGGCCGGGAATAAGGGCTGTTCCGCGTCGTGAAACTTCCTCGTGGTGTCATGCGCCAGGATTTCGCAAAGCGCTTTCACATGATCGTAGTCGCCCGCCCCCAGGAGTTCGGCGATGTACCTGGCGCACCACTCGTCCTCGGGCGCCTTTTCCTTGAGTTCGATGCCCATGGCCGCGATGCTGACGCGCTCCGGCCCTTTGGACAGGATGTATTTTGCCGTGGCGGCGGCCGTGCAGAATGAGGCGGGCAGCACCTCATCCGCCGTTTCTATGGCGGCCAGTACGCCCTGAACGCCGGCGGAGGTTCGATGGACAGCCGTCCTGCCGTGAAAATACGACTTGCCGAGCTTCAAGATTTCGCTCGGCGAGTTGCCCAAGTCAAACCCCTGGATGGGAATGCCGCCCACTTCCCCTACCAGCAGCAGATCCGGGTCTCTTTCCTTCAAGGCAAAAGCCTCTTCCGGCGTGGACACCAGTATAGCGCGTTCCAGACCCAGTGAAAACATAAACGGTGCACACGTAAAAGCGCGGAACACGTCTACCACCACGGCCGTCCCCGACGCTCTGCGGGCGCCCGCCAGCAGGCTGTCCATGGTTACTTTCATGATCATTTGTCTTTTTCCATCTCTCGTTTCCGCAACTCCCTGCGCATGATCTTGCCCGTGGCGGTCAGGGGAAGTTCTTCCATGAACTCGATGGCCCGGGGGTATTCGTGAGGCGAGAGCCTTGTTTTTACGAACTCCTTGATCTCCTTTTCCAGTTCCGGGCCGGGGGTCACGTCGGGAGCGGGTACAATGAAGGCCTTGACGATGTCGCCCCGAACCGGGTCGGGCGCCCCGATAACTGCCGCCATGACCACAGCCCCGTGTTTGGTCAGGCAGTCCTCGATTTCCGACGGCCCGATGCGATACCCGGAGCTGGTGATCAGGTCGTCGGTGCGCCCCTTGAACCATATGTATCCGTCTTCGTCCTTCTGCGCCAAATCTCCGGTCAGGCACCAGTCCCCGATAAACTTGTCCCTGGTGGCATCGGGTTTCCGCCAGTATTCCAGAAACAGCACCGGGTCCGGCCGCTTGACGGCCACCTCCCCCACCTGTCCCGGGGGCACGACCTCCCCTTTTTGGTCGATCACTTCCACCACGTGCCCGGGCATGGGCCTGCCCATGGAACCGCTCTTAATTTCCATGACTTCGGCACAGTTCCCCACGATCAGGTTCACCTCGGTCTGGCCGTAGAATTCATTGATGTCCAGGCCCATGACCTCCCTGCCCCAACTCAGCAGTTCCTCGCCCAGGGGCTCTCCGCCGCTGCCGATGGTCCGCATATCGTAATCGTAGCGGTCCCGCGGATTGGGCACCTGGCGCATCATTTTCAGGGCCGTGGGCGGCATGAACGCGTTGCGGATCTTGAACTTGGAAATCAACTCAAATGCGAATTCCGGATCGAATTTTCCGCCCCGGTATCCCACCACCGGCACACCGTGATGCCAGCTGGGCAGAAGCACATCCAGCAGGCCGCCCGCCCACGCCCAGTCGGCCGGGGTCCAGAAACGGTCATCCGGTTGGGGAAAAAAATTGTGGGGAAATTCCACACCGGGAATGTGGGCAAGCAGCACGCGGTGGGCGTGGAGCGCGCCCTTGGGCGGTCCCGTGGTCCCCGAGGTATAGATGATCAACGCCGGATCTTCGCCCATGGTATGAACCGGGGTGAAGCTCTCGGAGGCCTTATCGACCAGCCCCTGAAAATCCAGGCTGCCCGGCACGTTTTTCTCGTCAGACACCACAATGGTTTCGAGGGACGGAATGCTGTCTTTGATATCCAGCACTTTTTCCGCTCCGGCCGCGTCGGTGACGATTCCCCTGGCCTCGCAGTCGTTCAAACGATACTCGAGGGCATCCGGCCCGAACAGGGTGAACATGGGCACGGCCACCGCACCCATCTTGTAAAGGGCGATGTGCGCCAGACCGGTCTCCGGGCACTGGGGCAGGAGTATGCCCACCCGGTCGCCCCGCTCGATACCCTGGGCCTTGAGCGCATTGGCCAGCCGGTTGGATATGGACTTCAAATCGTCAAAGGTGTACTCCTTTGTCGTGCCTTTCGCGTCATGAAATATCAGTGCCCGCCGCGAATCGCCCTTTGCCCATTTGTCGCAGATATCCACCCCGATGTTGTAGTATTCCGGGATATCCCATTTAAACCCCTGGTAGACTTCCTCGTATGTATTCCCCTTGGTAAGCATTTCGCCCTCCCTTTTCAGTAATGGTTATGTTTTATCGATATTGAGCGATTCGTTTTATGATAAATTGGAGAAAAGAACCTTGTCCACGATTTTCTCTTCGACTCGATTTTTCCGATTAGCCGGTGGGTGAATCCCGCCACCGCCTTATTCCAAATCTCCCTGTTTCCCTTTCCCATGAATGAACATGGCGGCCGCAAAGCTCACCAGGCTCATAAAAATCAGGTAGTACGCGGGGGAGGCGACGTTGTGCCCCGTTTCCTGGATAATCCAGGTGCTGATCAGGGGCGCCGTCCCCCCGAATACGGCCATGGAGATATTGTAC
>JAFDKD010000305.1 GCA_019307165.1 Deltaproteobacteria bacterium
TGGTGCTCACGGGTATTTGATCAGCGAATTTTTATCTCCATTTTTCAATATCAGAACGGATTCATGGGGCGGCAGCGATGAGAATCGATTTCGGTTTTTAAAGGAGATATTCCAGGAAGTCAAAAAGAAGGTGCCTGATGGGTTTCCGGTTCTGGTAAAACTCAACACCAATGACTACACGCCAAAAGAGGGAGTGTCTCCCTCTCTGGCCACAAGATATGCGGGATGGCTGGCAGAATTGGGAGTGGATGGAATAGAGGTGAGCTGCGGAACATCCAACTACTCCTACATGAATATGTGCAGGGGTGATGTGCCGAAACCTGAACTTCTCAAGAGTCTTTCCTGGTGGGAAAAACCCATCGGGCGGCTGATGATCGGGAAACTGGAAGGCAAATACAACCTGGAGGAAGGCTATAATCTGGAAGCCGCCAAAGGAGTCAAACGTGGAACGTTCCCTCGAAGAAAAGCGGTACGAAGGTCTCAGTCCATTTGAACTCAAAAACAAACTCATTGCCATGGCCCGGAACAATCACGAACGTGGGATGCTCAATGCCGGACGAGGCAACCCCAACTGGGTCGCGGTGACCCCGCGAAAGGGTTTTTTCCAATTTGGATTTTTTGCCCTGCAGGAATCAGAGAGGAATCCCCACAGACCCCGCCTGGGGGCTTCGCCTGAAAAAGAGGGTATCGCCGGGAGGTTTGAAGATTACCTCGACGAAAACCGGGATGCTGAAGGCGTATCCTTTCTCAGTGAAGCCTACGATTACGTGCGGAATGAGCTCAAGCTGGATCCTGATGAATTTGTCTGCGAGATGGTGGATGCCATACTCGGGGATCATTACCCGACGCCCGACAGGGTGCTCACCCACAGCGAGACCATCATTCGCACTTACCTGGAACAGGAGATGTTCGGGAATGATCCCGGGGCAGGCCGGTTCGATCTTTTCCCCACCGAGGGCGGCACTGCGGCAATGGATTATATTTTCACCAGTCTCATGGAGAACAAGCTGCTCCACAAGGGGGACAGGATAGCCCTGGGAACGCCCATATTCACGCCCTATTTGGAGATCCCGCATTTGAACGATTATGAGTTCATCGAGCTGGAGATCATGCAGGACGAGAACACGGACTGGCAATATGCGGATTCGGAGATAGAGAAGCTGGCGGATCCCGAGGTGAAGGCCTTTTTTCTCGTCAACCCGGCCAATCCGACATCCGTAAGCATGCAGGAGCGCACCCTCGACAAGATCGGCGAACTGGTCCGGACCAGGAGACAGGACCTGATCATCCTGACAGACGACGTGTACGGGACCTTTGTGAACGGCTTCAGATCCCTTGCGGCGGTGGCCCCCTACAACACGATCCTGGTCTATTCCTATTCAAAATACTTCGGCGCCACAGGCTGGAGACTGGGCGTAATCGGGCTGCATGAAAATACCATCCTGGATAAAATGGTGGCGGCCCTGCCGGAGAGCGACAGAAAAGAGCTGTACGAGCGGTACAGCACGGTGGAGCTTGATCCGGACAATATGAAACTTATCGATCGGATGGTCGCGGACAGCCGCTCTGTGGCCCTTCACCATACCGCAGGCCTTTCAACACCCCAGCAGGTCCAGATGGTCCTCTTTTCCCTGTATTGCCTGGTGGACACCAAGGATGCATATAAGGAAGAAACACAGTCCATTGTCAGCCACAGGTTCAAAACGCTCTATGGGGCGATGGGCGCACCCTACCCGGATAACGCCTATGATGCCCATTACTATACGACGATCGATATCCCCACCCTGGCAGGGGAAAGATACGGCGACGACTTTGCAGAGGATCTCGTGAAACAACACGAACCGATCGATTTCGTGTGGAGGCTGGCGGAGGAAAAGTCTATCGTCCTCATGGATGGCGGGGGGTTCGATGCACCCAACATGTCGGTCCGGGTGTCTCTGGCGAACCTTCCCGACAGCGACTATGATGCCATCGGAAAGGGCATCAGCAGTCTTCTTGAGGATTACTACAATGAATGGCGGTCGTCAAAAGAGTAGCACAAAAAATATTGGGCCTGAAAAGGAGCGACTGAAATGATTTCCGATCTTGTTGAGACCCTCCGGGCATATCCGCAAATTGTTGTTTTCCTGGCCATCGCCATCGGTTACTTCATCGGGAAAATCAAATTTTTTGGCTTTGCTTTCGGATCGACAGCGGGGGTGCTCGTGGCGGCGCTGTTTCTCGGGCAGCTGAACGTGGAGGCGGGAACACTGCTTAAGTCGGTGGCCTTTGCGCTCTTCATATTTACCATCGGATACAAAGTCGGGCCCCAGTTTTTCGGGGCACTTAAAAAAGAAGGGCTCAATTACATCTGGCTTTCCGTCTTTTTTGCGATCGTGGCGCTGGGGACGGCCATCATCCTGGGAAAGCTCTTTGGCTTTGACAAAGGGACCACCGCAGGCCTTCTGGGGGGAGCCTTGACCCAGTCCTCGGTCATCGGCACGGCGGACGGCGCGATCAAACACCTGGCGGGTTCAGCTGCCGCCAGTGCCACCATGGAAAGCAATGTGGCCATAGCCTACGCCATCACCTACGTGTTCGGGACAGCGGGCCTGATCGTGTTCTTCAAGCTCGTTCCCCGGCTGATGAAGATAGACCTCAAAAAGGAGGCGGAGAAACTCGAACATGAGATGTCCGGATCATCCGATGACCTTGCGAAAACCCCCGAACTTTTTTCCTGGCGCAAGCGTCTGGGCCTGCGCGCCTATGAGGCCGCCAATCCGGAGATCGCCGGAAAGACCATTGCCGACCTGGAAGCCCTGTTTTCCGGAAAGGTGGCGGCAGACCGGATCAAACGGGGAGACAGGGTGATGGACACCACTCCGGGGACGGTGGTCGAATCCGGCGATATTGTCGCAATCGTCGGGGAACGGCGGGAGTTCCTGAAGGCGGCTGAGATGATCGGTCCGGAGATCGACGACAAGGATGCGGTGGCACTTGTGGGCGAGATCCTTGATGTTTGCGTGACCAACAAGGAGGCCGCGGGAAAGACCCTTGGCGATATCAGCAATAAACATGGGCACGGGTGTTTTCTGAGGAAGATCACCCGGCAGGGGCATGAACTCCCCCTTACACAGGACACGGTGCTTCATAAATGCGATGTCCTGCAGGTTGCGGGCCCGCAAAAGGACGTTGAAAATTTCGTAGGCTATCTTGGTTATCCCGAACGCCCGACCGCATTGACAGACCTGATCATGGTGGGGATCGGATGCGTTGCGGGAACGCTTGTGGGTCTGATTATGGTCCCTGTGGCCGGGGTACCCATCACACTCGGTATCGGGGGAGGGGTGCTGGTGGCGGGCCTGGTGGCAGGATGGCTCAGGGCGCTCCACCCGACCTTCGGGCAGATACCGACTGGGGCGCAATGGATTTTTACCGACCTGGGGCTGAACCTGTTCATTGCGTGCGTGGGACTTACCGCAGGACCCAAAGCGGTGCATGCGTTGCAGTCAAAAGGACTTTCCCTGTTTGTCGCAGGGATCATTCTGACCCTCGTCCCCCACATCTCGGGACTGTTTTTCGGCAGGTTCATTCTCAAGCTGAACCCGGTCATCCTTTTCGGGGCGCTCACTGGCGCAGGGAGCATCACGGCCGCCCTCAACGCCCTGAAGGAAGAGGCCGACAGCACGTTGCCGGCTCTCGGCTACACAGTGCCCTACGCGTTCGGCAATGTCATGCTGACGGTCTGGGGTACGGTGCTGGTTTATGTGATGTAAAAGCGCATAGCGCGTAGCGCGGAGAGCAAAGAGAGGACGGACGATGGACGACGGACGACAGCCGCCTTCGCTAAAGCTTCGGCGCCCAGGGAGGACGGCCGCCTTCGCCCTGCGGGCTATGGCGCCCAGGGGGAGGACGGCCGCCTTCGCCCTGCGGGCTGTGGGGCCCAGGGAAGACAGAAAGCATTGAGGGTCAGATCTTAAATATTCAGGTTTGAGTTGAAATATTTAATATTTATGATGTGATCCCGTTATTGCATTTTGGAGGGATTATTATGAAACATTCAAGACAGATGATTATAGCTGGACCCATGCCAATCCTCATTGCTGCTTTTTTAGTAATGATTTTTACGGTACCATGCTGGGGAGGCGGTTTAGAATACTACCAAAAAGGAAGAGCAGAGGAAAAAGCCGGGAATAGACTTGGAGCGATCAAAAGTTACTCGCTTGCAATTCAGGCAGGTGATATATCCAAAGATAAACTGGCCTATATTTACCACCGAAGGGCCTCCATTCGAGGGTTTTTTGGGCAAAGTAGCCTTGGAATAAGTGATTATTCAAAGAGTATTGAGCTGAACCCAAGATCAGGGACTTCGTACAGTTTAAGGGGATACCTGCTCGGTGTATTGGGGGAATATGATCTGGCTCAAAGAGACCATCTTGCTGCAAAAGCCCTCTCCGAGTATTCGACTTGGGATAGTTATCTGCCGTGGGTACTCCAGCACTATGCTGATTTGTGGCGAAGGAAGGGTCACTATGAAAAAGCACTTGAATACTGTGACAAGGCTCTGAAGGTCAAACCTTACGCAACAGTCTATTTTCGCCGGGCATGGATATACTCGAACATGGGTCAATACCCGCTGGTGCGGGTCGAGTTTGAAAAATTTAAAAAAGCGATGGAAAAGCAAAAAGTATCCTTTAATGTATTTTGGGCTGATGAGCGAGCTGCTATTGAGCGGTTGAAGGTCGTTTCTCAATCCGGTCAAGCTTTTCCACGGTAGGACTTTGGAATCTGCCGGGCCTGAAAAATGAAATACGGGGTTTGTGAAAAGGAAGAAGACGGAAGGACAGCCGCCGTCGCTAAAGCTATGGCGCGACAAGATGGCGCGACAAAACGGCGCACCAGGGAGGGCGGGGATCAGAGGACGGAAGGCAGACGACGGAGGGCGGAGGACCTAGCGCATGGTGCATGGCGCAGGGCGGAAGTAAAGAGCAGAGAG
>JAFDKD010000306.1 GCA_019307165.1 Deltaproteobacteria bacterium
GCCTCGAACATGGTCGTAAAAACGGCGCTGGATGCTGTCCAGATCCACGGGGGATACGGCTACATCACGGAATTTCCCGTGGAGCGGTATCTGCGGGATGCCAAAATATGCGAAATCGGCGGGGGTACGTCCGAGATGCAGAAACGGATCATCGGGCGGGGACTGATGAAAGAATAGAGAGGTTCAGGGTTCAAGGTTCCCGGTTCAGAGGTTCAATGGTTCTGGGTTCAGGGTTAGGACAGTTCCAGGCTCATGGTTCATGGTTGATACCTAGGGCGAGGGAACGGATTAAGGTGTCCCCGCCCAAGAACGGCGGGATTTTCGACAGGCCGCCTCCGGCCTGGGGGGCGGTCAGTCTAATCGACCAGGAAACTTCACGAAGACAGCAGTAGCTTCAATGGCTTTTAAGTCCCCCTTTTCAAAGAGGGTGTCAGACATGTAATTTTGGCTAAGGAAATTATCTGAATTTTGCAATATTCAGGAACCAGCTGGAGTTGACCCGCAACGAGGAGGAGGTATCCCATGACGACGGAAACCGTTTATTGGAACGAAGAGATGGAAACGCTCCCCGCGGACAGGATGCGCGAGCTTCAATTTCGGAGGCTTCTGGACCGCCTGGCATATGTAGGGCAAAACGCGCCTTTTTACCGGAAAAAATTCGGGGCAACGGGGCTGGAACCGGACGCCATACGGGACCCGAAGGATTTCGCCGAAAAGGTCCCCTTTACCACGAAAGAGGAATTGCAGCAGGAAAGGGATGACACCGCTGATCCATTCGGAGGGCTCTGTTGCGTGTCCCGGGAAGACATCGTTCATCTTTTAAGGACGGCCGGCACCACGGGCGTTCCCACATTGTACGGCTTGACCGAGGACGACCTCCAAACCCTCGGCGAATTGTCCGCGCGCATGTGGTACCAGCTGGGGGCAAGGCGCGGACACACCGTGGCCATCGGCACCTTCGGGTCGTGGAACACCTTTTCCACCACCCTGCTGGAAGGACTCAGAACCGGCGGCATCAAGCGATACCACTTCAGCATGCCGGCGCCCGGCGAGGAGGTTTTTCCCATCGAGGTCCTCTCCCGGTGGATGGACATAGACGGTATGTATCTGTCTTCGCGACCGCTCTGGCAGGTCACCCAGAAATACGGTGAAAAACTCCAGGAATATTTGCCGAATTTCAAATACCTGTTCATGGCGGGGCAGCACGTGACCTCCTCCTTGCGGAAGGGGGTGGAGGCCCTGTGGGGCGCGAAGCTTTTCGATGCCTACCCCATGACCGACGCGGGCCTGCCGTCCGCCAACTGCACGGCCCAGACGGAGACGTTTCACTTTCCCGAAGACGCCTTTTTCGTGGAGGTGATCGACCCTGACTCGGGTGAAAACCTGACCGGAACGGGCAGGGTGGGGGAGATCGTAGTGACCTCCCTTGTCCTGAAAGCAACCCCCCTGGTGCGGTTCCGGAGCGGGGATATGGGATATACCGTGACGGGGACCTGCGGATGCGGCCGTACGGGCACGCGGCTGGGCATTGCAGAACGGACGGCCCACGCCATCAGGGTAGGGGACAGGACCGTTTTCAGTTCCGAAGTGGAAGAAGTCCTTTACGGTATGCCTGAGTTTTTCCTGAAGCAATACTATTTGGTCCGAAAACGGGAACAACCTCAGGAGCGGCTTGTGCTTCGCGTTGAGGCGCCGACCGGGGATGCGGCGCAACAAAAGCTATTGAAGGAAGATCTGATTTCCTCAATTCAGGAAACGCTTGAGATCGGCGCGGACGTGGAGTTCGCCTCCGAAGGGGATGAGAAATTCGTGGCCATGTATAAGTTTCTGAGGGTCGTTGACGAATAGGAGGATACCCGATGGAACTGTTCTCACGAATTGATCATGTATCACTTGCCGTAAATGAGTATGACAAGGCCAGGGCTTTTTTCGAGGACGTGTTTCAAGTCATTCCCGGAGCCGGCGGAAAGGGACCGCCGTGGGATTTCCGATGGCAGGTGTTTTCGCTGGGCGATTTGACCAGACTGGAAATCATCTCGCCCAACGGCGGGGGCGAGTTTTTAAAAAAGTTCCTTTCGGAGCGCGAGGGCGGCGTCCATCATATCACCCTTGAGACCCCGGACATCCGAAAAGTGAAGGAACATCTGGACGGAAAAGGCGTGCCTTACTTCGGTTACAGCGAAGCGATTGAGGAGTGGAAAGAACTTTTCATTCACCCCAAGGATGCCTACGGCGTACTGATTCAGATCGCCGAGTTCAAACCCGAGGACTGGCTTTCCGATGCGGTCAACTTCCCCAGGGAAGGTCCCCGGTGGTCCGTGGAAGCGGGCAGCGGCGGCGTGGATCTTTCCATTTCCCATCCCGGGGGCGGTAAGGCCGCCATACGGTTGAGTAAAGACGAAGTCAGGGATTTGATTCGGGATCTGGAGAAAGTGATTTAGGGGATTAAAAGGGAGCGAAAATTCGGGAAGCAGGTTCCAAATTTAAATCAATAAGTTGACTTTCCAATAGAAAAGTCTGATCCGTCATGCCCGCGGAGGCGGGCATCCAGACGAACGGGAATCTGGATTCCCGCCTGCGCGGGTCGGAGATCCCGCCGCTTTTTGGCGGGGAATGACAGATAGGTGCTGCTATCGCTATAAAGTAGTAAAAATAGGCTTTATTTAAAAAGCACCTGGTTTATTTTGACACAGGCTCTTTCTCCAGCGCCTGGACGATCAAATCCCGCAGGTCCGTGGGCGAGCACTGGTCAATTGCGATACCCCCTTCCTGATAGGCCTTTTCGATTCGAGAAAGAACGGCGTCTTCGCTGCACGGCGTTTCTTTCAGGTGCGATTCGACAATCTCCAGGGCATCGAGAGGTCTTATCCCGTGGTACCAGCCCGTAAGCGAACAGTCGAGGATGTGCCGCCCCTTTTTGAGGGCGCGCACCCTGACCAAAGGTCCCTGGGGAATTTTCTTTATGTATTCATGTAAGGAAGCCCCTTCGGGCATGTCGGGAAAACGTCTGGAAATGGAATTGGCCCAGAACCAATCGTCATTATCATAGCGCTCCGAGAGTTCTTTCTCGTAGTCCTTTTCCACATCAAGAAGTTCGCCCGTTTGAAATTCGATGCCGAAAAGGTCGGATATGGCCTTTATGACCACCTCTTTCGCCTCTTTGATGCCAACATGTCGAGCAAGGGCTTCCTCGAGCGACCCCACGCGCTGGGTGACGGACTTGGCCACTTTGTCGGCGAATTTTTCCGGAGGACCGGGCATGGCGTTTTCAACGATATCATAAGGAATGGGCGTCACCGTCAGACCCATCCGGCAGCAGACACAAGGACCGAAAAATCCCATGCCGAAAGGCCCCACCTTTTTCCACACCCCCCCCATTTCGACCTCCAGGTCGTTGATGGGGCGATGTCTCGCCGGGACTCCCCAGCGTTCCGTAAAGGCCTTTGCCATCTGTGTGTTGAGCATGGCGAAAATATCGGGGATGGCGTTGGGCACGAGGTCCTTATGCACATAAAGGACATTCATGATGTAGCCGGGGTGACCGAATATGGTCCCGGGCGTGGGTATCCGCTTTACGATGATGTCATTGTCCGCGCAGTATCCGTAATTGATATCGACATCCGGGTCGTTTTGCCGCCCCATGACGATGCTCGCTTTTTGGTGGGTATACATGGCAAGGGTGTTCGGCGCTTTACCCTCTTCGCAAGCCCGTGCAATAGCGGGCGAAATGCTCGCGGTGGCCTCCGCATAGGAGTTCACGTCTAGTTCCATCAGGCGCCATTGTGTCTTATCCATTGTTTACACCCTCCATTATTTAATTTCCTGATAGTTGAAAAATCCGATTGTTTCTACTCAGACCGGCATAATTCCTGTCGGTTTCGATTTTGATTCCATTATTCCAGCTGCGATTAGATTAGACCAGATTTATTTCAGATTTTACACATTTTTTCTTGACACCGCCAAGATGGGCCTCTAGTGTGGAAATCTGATTGTCAGACATTCATACTTTTATGTGCCTATTATGACAGACACCAGCCACATGTTCACGCCCGTCAAGAGCCGCCGGAGCTTTGAAGCGGTGGCCATCAACATTAAAGAACTGGTGTTTAACGGCGTACTCAAGCCGGGAGACAAACTTCCTTCCGAAACCCGGCTTGCCCAGGATTTCAACGTGGGCCGTCAAACCATCCGGGAAGGATTGCGTCTTCTGGAACTGTCCGGCTTTATTACCATCCAAAAAGGCGGAAGCGGCGGTGCAACCGTTAAAAACACCATCCTGAGCAGGATCAGCGACCTGTTCCTGGACGCATTTCGGATGGGGGATATACCCATACATGAATTGACCCAGGCCCGTCTTGAAATTGAAAAAATCGTATTGAAATACGCCATGATGCATGCTGATGATACGGATATTGCGGCACTTCGAGACAATGTCGCCGGAGCCAAAAATAAAATCAACAGAAACATGCGCGCTACCGAAGAAAATTTCGTCTTCCATACACTACTGGCCAGGGCCTCGAAAAACCGCGTACTGGCCGTTTCCGTAGAGTCCATCATGGCCGTTCACGCCAATTTTATCAGCCGGATCGGATTTGATCTCGAGGTATCCAAGAGCGTTGTCGCGTTTCACGAAGAAATCCTTGAGGCGATCGAGACCAAGGACATGGACCGGGCTTTTCAACTGCTTGAACGGCACATGCTTGATGTTGAGAACAGACTTCAACCTCTGACAACTCCTCAGTCGCATAAATAAGATGGCAAAATGGATTTGAAACCGATATTTATTCCATCTGCAAAACCTGGTCCTCTGGGCCAGGTCAGAGTTTTCCGGCTGTGCCGTCCCGGAAATGCGGGCCATGAAGTGACTAAAGTTATGAGTGAGCTAAAGTGAGCTAAAGTGGAGGAGGAGCTTCGCTCATCAATCATATCAAATGTCAAAAAAATCCTTAACTCTAGACACTCTAGTCACTTTATGGACCCGGATCTTTACTTTATCCATCTTTTGTACTTGCATTTTGGAATTCACTGCAAGTAGTATCATGGAACCGGTGCAAAGTTACCATTTTATTTACCCTCCGGGAAAGTTTTCCTGAGAGGGACGTCCTCGATGTTTCAACGTAACGGTAACATCCGACAACCATTTATCCTGAAACGAAGAGGGAAGTACAAGACACCGGCCCACCTGTAACCCGAACGATCCGAAGGCGTATTGGTTGAGGAAAGACAACAACTTTGTTTCATCCATTTACCCATTTACAAAAGGAGGTACCGGCAATGAGAAGAAGGAGCGTTTTAGCAGCGGTGGTTATCGTCGGCATTATCATTTTCGCCCTGGGCACGGGGATGACGTATGCCAGTGAAAAAAAATCGAAACTGCTTCGCTATGCGGCCATGAGTTCCCCCAAGGGAACGAGATCCACATCGGTGAAATGGTGGGCGTCGGAAATCGAGAAGCGCACCGAGGGGGCCATCACATTCAAGTTTTTCTGGTCCAAAGCCCTTCTCAAACCAAAAGCGGCCCTGGAAGGGATCGGCATGGGTACGGCAAACATCGGGGCGGGGTGGGGAATTTATCACCCCGGCAAGACGCCCCTGTGGACGGTGGGAGATGTCCCTTTTTCCCATGCCGATGCCTACGTGGGGCTCCAGGTATTTCGGGAGCTGTTCAAGACGTATGACCCCTTGATCAACGAACTCAAGAAATACAACGTGAAGCTCCTGGCGCCCTTTGTAACCGACATGACCCAGATCGGTACCAATAAAAAATCGAGGCCGATTATTGTCCCGGACGATTCCAAGGGCCTGAAGATCCGGTTCGCAGGCGGCATGTGGGCCAAGTTCTGGAAGGCGTGCGGCGCCGTTCCCGTGAAAATGACCTATGGCGAGGTCTATGAGGGCCTCATGCGCGGCACCGTAGACGGCGCCCAGGGTTATGTGTGGACCCTGGAGGCATACAAGCTGGAAGACGTGATCAAGAACTTTACGCTTATCAACGCGGGTGAGATCTCCAGCTACGGCATTGTGATCAACCTGGACGACTGGAATGCCTTTTCGCCGAAGCTGCAGAAGATCATCACCGAAGTCAGCGACGAATTTGTAGAGCATTACGCCGAGTCACTTCAGGTTAATAACAAAAGAATTAAACAAGCGAGTATCGATAAGGGCGTAAAATTTTTCGAGTTGAACGAGCAGCAGAAGATGGCCTGGTTTAAGACGGCCGAACCGTTCATGACGCGATGGGTGGACGAGAAGGAAGCCAAGGGGCTGCCCGGAAAGAAGACCCAGGACCTGTTCCTCAAGCTGGTGGACAAGTATCAGAAACAGATCGATACCAAGGGTTACCCCTGGAAATAATCGGGAGAAGAAAAAAACGGGTCGGGCGGCGATTGGGAGATACCCTCCCAACGCCGCCGCCGGTAAATCGTGAATCGTAAATTGAATCCCATCAAAGGGTGATAGCATGTCTTCAGGTGTATTTGACAGTCTGGACCGGTGTGTCGAAGGCGCTGCAAAAATACTGACCGTCCTTGCCATGATACTGCTGGTCCCCATGATGTTTCTCGTGGCGGGTGACGTGATCGGTCGTTACGTGTTCAAATCGCCGATCCCCGCCGTATTCGAAGTAAACACGAATTTTCTGATGGTCATGGTGGTGTTTTTCCCCATGGCATACGTCCATGTAATGGACCAGCACGTGTTCGTCACCCTGTTTACCGAGAAGCTTCCCGCAAGGGTCAAGGCCTTGCTGGACGCTTTTTCTGTTCTTCTGGGGGCGACCATCTATGCGCTGATCGGCTGGTATGGAGCGTCGGTGGCATTAAAGGCCACCAAGGTGCAGGAATACAGCCCGGGCATCATCGACGTGCCGGTGTGGATGGCCAAGTGGATCGTTCCCATCGGCGCATTCGTCTTTAGTGTGGAACTGTTGTTTTCGGC
>JAFDKD010000023.1 GCA_019307165.1 Deltaproteobacteria bacterium
GAAGTGAATCTGATAACGCCCATAGCGATGGAGAAGGAGTTGCGCTTTGCCATCCGGGAAGGCGGACGGACCGTGGGCGCCGGCGTCATCAGCGATATCATCGAATAGGGGAGAACCATGCGGGATATCATTACACTCGCTTGCGAACAGTGTAAGAACAGAAATTACACGACAGACAAGAACAAGCGAAAGACACCTGATAAACTGGCGTTCAAGAAATATTGCCCTTCGTGCAGGACCCATACCCTACACAAGGAAACGAAGTAGCGCGGTTGAGACGTTGCAGGCCAGTAGCTCTAACGGCTAGAGCACCGGACTCCAAATCCGGGTGTTGGGGGTTCGAATCCCTCCTGGCCTGCCATTTTTTGAGGCATGGGCTGACGAATCAGGATAAATGGTAATGAAAAAGCCGAATCAAAAGCAGAAAAAGAAGCCGCGACAAAAAAAGAAGAAGCCCGCGAATAAGAAAGCGGCGGTCGTTGCGCGAACTGCGAACGTCCCCGAGACCAAGGGGGATAAAGCCAAGGACGGGGTCGTTAAAGCGCGTACCGTTTCCAAACAGGCCGTCAAAAAGCCGGCTGACAAGAAGGGGAAAGAGGGTTTCTTTCTTCCCCGATATGTCAATGTCACAACCCAGTTTTTGAGGGAAGCCAAGATGGAACTGAAAAAGGTGAAATGGCCCACGCGAAAGGAATTGCTGGCTTCGACGGCCGTTGTTATCTTTTTATCGATCCTTATGGCTTTTTACCTCGGGCTTGTGGATTTCGGCCTTATCAAGATCATCAGGGCTATTGTCGGTTAATTCCAGGCGGACCGTGAGCCGATGTCTGCGGTGGAAAAACACGGCGGATACGGCATTTTCTCCAAAACATGCGATTGGACGCTGTCGTGGATTTTAAATGGTACATCGTACATACCTATTCGGGATTTGAAAATAAGGTCAAGAGGAATCTGGAAGAGCACATAAAAACGCTCGGTCAGGAAGAATTTTTCGGCCGGATACTCGTCCCGACGGAGCAGGTGGTGGAGTTGAGGCAGGGCCAGAAAAAGACCTCCTCCAGAAAATTTTATCCGGGCTATATCATGGTACAAATGGTCCTGAACGACTCCACCTGGCACACGGTTAGGAATACGGCCAAAGTGACGGGGTTTGTGGGCGGTTCCGTTCACCCTTCCCCGATTCCCGATGCCGAAGCGGAACGAATTATTCAGCAGATGGAGGAGGGGGTTAATCGTCCCAAACCCAAATACAGCTTTGAAGAAGGCGATGAAGTTCGCGTGGTTGACGGGCCGTTCAACAACTTCCAAGGCATGGTGGAGGAAATTAAACCCGATAAAGAGAAACTGCGGGTGCTCATCACTATTTTCGGGCGTCCCACGCCGGTTGAACTGGACTTTATACAGGTGAGTAAGATCTAGGGAGTCAGAGGTTTTAATCATGGCAAAAAAAGTTATGGCTTCGGTCAAGCTTCAGGTTAAGGGAGGGCAGGCGAATCCGTCACCGCCCATCGGCCCCGCGCTTGGGCAGCATGGCGTGAATATTGCTGAGTTCTGCAAGGCCTTCAATGCAAGGACCCAGAATCAGATGGGCACGGTGATCCCCGTCGTGATCACGATTTACGCCGACCGCTCCTTTACGTTTATTACCAAGACACCGCCCGCATCGATCTTGTTGAAACAGGCGGCCAAAATCGCGAAAGGCTCTTCCGAACCCAACAGAGACAAGGTTGGCGAGGTCACGCGAAGTCAGGTCGAGGAAATTGCCAAGCTCAAGTTCGAAGATCTGAATGCCTGGGACATGAAAGGGGCCGTCAAGATCATTGAAGGCACGGCCAGGAGCATGGGCATCACGGTAAGCGGATAGGAACCGCTTGCTCCGGACCGGCAGGTGCGGGGCGAGTTCGAAGAGACGGTTTCGGGAAGGATATAGGGACATGGTCTGGAGAGGTAAGAAATATAAAGAGAAGGCTCAGGCTGTTGACCGGCAGCGAAAATATGAATTTCGTGACGCGGTCCAGGCGGTCTTGGATAGTGTTTATGTCAAGTTCGACGAGACGGTGGATCTTGCCGTTCGCCTGGGTGTCGATCCCAGGCATGCGGACCAGATGGTCCGGGGGACCGTGGTCCTGCCCAATGGTGTGGGCAAGGATGTCTGCGTAGCCGTCTTCGCCAAGGGCGAAAAAGAGAAGGAAGCCCGGGACGCGGGAGCTGATTTTGTCGGGTCGGACGACCTCGTGGAAAAAATCCAGAAGGGGTGGCTCGATTTTGACAAAGCGATTGCAACACCCGATATGATGGGTTCCGTGGGCAAGCTTGGACGAGTTCTGGGGCCGCGAGGTATGATGCCTAATGCCAAGTTGGGCACGGTTACCTTCGATGTTGAAAAGGCAGTTAAAGAGATAAAAGCGGGGAAAATCGATTTTAAAGTGGAAAAAACGGGGATTGTTCACGCTCCCGTTGGTAAGGTTTCGTTCGGACCGGATAAACTGCTGGAGAACGTCGCTTCTTTCATTGATACCATCATGAGATTGAAACCACCTGCGAGCAAAGGAACCTATCTTAGGAGCATTGCCATTTCAACGACAATGGGTCCGGGAATCAAGATCGATCCCGGGAACGTGAAGGATCTGCTTAACTCATAGTCCGTATCGATACATTCATTTTGAGGATCGATGATTGCGGGTTTCGGGCCCTCAGCGTGATTTGAGGCCCGAAACTCAAGGATCGTGCCCCTCGTTAGACAACCATGCGTGGGCATTGAATACAAGGTCAAAGACAGTAGGTGCCTGATCGTTTTGCGCCATAAACGGCGTTTAGCGGCGAGGGCTTAATCTGAAAAGAGCCTACCGAGACCGATGTAATGGAGATTTATCGCATCGCATCTCTGCCTTTGACACATGTTATGTCGAGCGGAGAGGAGGTGAATATGGATAAGCAGCAGAAAAAAGTATTTGTGGAAGAACTTCACGGCAGGCTCGAAAAGGTCCAAGGGGCCTTCTTAGTGGATTACAAGGGTCTTGATGTGGAAACCCTGAATCGTTTGAGAAATGAACTCAGGGACGCGGGTATCGAGTTTCAGGTGGTCAAGAACAGGCTGCTCAAATTGGCCTGTGAAGAGACCCAGACCGCTTCGATCAAGGACCGGATGACGGGACCTACTGCAATCGCCCTCGCTTATGAGGACGTTGTGGCCCCGGCCAAAGTCCTGGTGAATTTTGCCAAGACCAACAAAAATCTGGAAATCAAGCACGGACAGGTTTCCGGCAGGGCATTGGAAGGCAAGGACATTAAGAGACTGTCCGAACTGCCCGGCAGGGAAGTGCTCCTGGCCCAGGCGCTGTCGGGTATGCAGGCGGTGCCGGCTTCGTTTGTCAGGGTCTTGGGGGGCGTTTTGAGTCAACTTGTATACGTGTTGTCGGCAATCGAAAAGCAAAAAACGGCGTCCGCATAGGCCGCTGATAACATTTTTAAAGGGAGAAGTTATCATGGCAGATATCACCAAAGAAGACGTTGTTGAGTTCATTTCAAATATGAGCGTTCTGGATCTTTCCGAATTTGTCAAGGAACTGGAAGAGAAGTTCGGCGTCAGCGCGGCTGCGCCTGTAGCCATGGCCGCTGTAGCGCCGGCTGCACAAGGAGCGGAAGAGGCCGCGGAGCAGACCGAGTTCGACGTGATCCTCACCGCCATCGGCGACAGGAAGATCCAAGTGATTAAGGCCGTCCGTTCCATCACGGGCCTCGGTCTCAAGGAGGCCAAGGCGGTGGTTGACGCCGTGCCGAGCCCCATCAAAGAAGGGGTGCCCATGGAGGAAGCCGAAGGTGTCAAGACGGAACTTGAGGAAGCGGGCGCCGTCGCCGAAATCAAGTAACCTGATCGTTAACGCCTGCCGCGGCGAAGACGACGTCCGGCAGGCTATGGCCGCAAGACGAATCGCCCTGAGCCACTACAGCGAGGAAATGCAATGCCAGATGGAAATGGTATGACCGCGCGCCCGAGGCGCAGTTTCGGAAAGATCGATAAGGTCGTCGATATTCCCAGCCTCATCGATATGCAGAAACGCTCCTATGAGCGGTTTTTGCAGGGAGACACCCCTGCCGACGAGAGAGAAGATGTGGGACTCCAGGGGGCGTTCAACAGCGTGTTTCCGATTCAGGACTTTGCCGGGACCGCTTCATTGGAGTTTGTCAGGTACGGCTTCGCGGAACCCAAGTACGATGAGGATGACTGCCTGAACAAGGGAATGAACTATGAAGCCCCCATCAAGTTGACCGTCCGGCTGGTGGTGTTCGATACGGATGCGACAAACGGGGTCAAAAGCATTCGGGATATCAAGGAGCAGGATATTTATTTCGGGACCATCCCCATGATGACGAGTCGTGGGACGTTTATTATAAACGGGACCGAAAGGGTCGTTGTCAGCCAACTCCACCGATCGCCCGGGGTCTTCTTCGATCACGACAAAGGTAAGACCCACTCCAGCGGCAAGCTCCTGTACTCGGCACGAATCATCCCCCTTAGGGGATCGTGGCTCGACTTCGAATTCGATCCGAAAGACCTTTTGTACGCAAGGATCGACCGAAGGCGGAAATTCCCGGTCACCATCCTGATCAAGGCCCTGGGATTTTCGGCGAGAGACATCCTGGAAGCATTTTATTCGACGGAAATCATCGGGATTGAAAGAGATGGGTGCTGGCGTGAGGCCAATGTCGATACCCTTTACCAGAAGCGGCTCACCAAGGAAATCGTCGATCCGAAAACCGGTGAGGCGATCGCCGAAAAGGGAGATAAGTATACCAAGCGCTTGAACCGCATTCTACAAACGGCCGGCATAACCCGTATTCCGATCAATCTGGAGGATGTCGCCGGTCATGTCATCGTAGACGATCTGGTGGATCCGGAAACCGGAGAAGTGATCCTCCAGGGTAATCTGTCTCTCACAATGGAGGTCCTGGAGGCCGCTCAAGAAAAAGGAATCGACAAGGTCGAATGCCTGGTCCTGGAGGCTCAGGGGGTGAGTACGACCATTCGGGACACCATGCTCCTGGACAAGATCGAATCCTCGGAAGAGGCCGTTCTGGATATCTATCGAAAAATGCGTCCCAGCAGCCCGCCGACCCATGAAGTGGCAGGCAATTTTTTCAACAACCTTTTTTTCAATCTCAACAATTATGATTTGTCCAAGGTTGGAAGGCTTAAACTGAATTACCGACTCGGCCAGGAAATTCCTCTTGAGCAGAGGACCCTGCTGAAGGAAGACATCATGGCCACGGTGACGGAACTCATTCAGCTGAAAAAAGCCGAAGCCGTAGTAGACGATATCGACAACCTGGGCAACCGCCGTGTAAGGGCCGTTGGGGAACTTCTTAAAAACCAGTACAGGATAGGTCTGGTGCGCATGGAACGGGCCATCAAGGAGAGGATGAGTCTGCAGGAGGTGGAAACCCTGATGCCGCACGACCTGATCAATTCCAAACCGGTCTCCGCCGTGGTGAAGGAGTTCTTCGGGACGAGCCAGTTATCGCAGTTCATGGATCAGACCAACCCGCTTTCGGAAGTGACCCATAAACGAAGACTGAGCGCCCTGGGCCCGGGAGGCCTGACAAGGGAACGCGCCGGATTTGAGGTCAGAGACGTCCATCCCACGCACTACGGCCGGATTTGCCCTATTGAAACCCCGGAAGGACCCAATATCGGCCTCATCGTGTCATTGAGCACCTATGCGAGGGTGAACGAATTCGGTTTCATCGAAACCCCCTATCGCCGTGTAGACGATAAACGCGTAACGGACGACATCGAATTCCTGTCGGCGCTGGATGAAAAAAAATATCCCATTGCGCAGGCCAATGCGCCGCTGGACGAAAAAGGCCGGTTTCTGAGAGACGAAGCGGCCGTAAGGATTGAAGGCGAGGCCGCCAAGATTCCGGTGGATGAGGTTAAATATATGGATGTTTCCCCGGATCAGCTGGTCAGCGTTTCCGCCTCGCTGATCCCTTTCCTGGAGCATGACGATGCCAACCGGGCCTTGATGGGGTCCAACATGCAGCGCCAGGCCGTCCCTTTGCTGAGGGCTCAGGCGCCGCTGATCGGCACAGGTCTGGAGCATGTGGTGGCGCGCGATTCGGGGATTTCCATCGTGGCAAAACGCTCCGGCGTGGTTGAGAATGTCGATGCATCGCGTATCGTCATCAGGGCTACGGGTGAAACGGGACCCGATGAGCCGGAAGTGGAGATCTACAAGCTTCTCAAATATAAAAAGTCCAACCAGAACAGCTGCTACACGCAAAAGCCCATTGTCAAGGTCGGCGAAAACGTGGCGAAGGGGCAAATCATCGCTGACGGTCCCGCATCCGAATTGGGTGAACTGGCACTGGGGCAGAATGTGATGGTGGCGTTCATGTCCTGGGGAGGATACAACTTCGAGGATTCCATCCTCATCAGCGAACGTGTGGTCAAAGAGGATGTCTATACATCCATTCACATCGAGGAATTTGAAGTGGTGTCCCGGGACACCAAGCTCGGCAAAGAGGAAATCACCCGAGATATCCCGAATGTGGGCGAAGAAGCCCTTGGCAACCTGGATGAGAGCGGAATTATTAAAATCGGAGCGGAGGTGGTTGCAGCGGACATCCTGGTGGGAAAGATCACCCCTAAAGGCGAGACCCAGCTGTCTCCCGAGGAGAAACTCCTGAGGGCCATTTTCGGAGACAAGGCCGGGGACGTAAAAGACACGTCTCTGAGGGTCCCTCCCGGGGTCCAGGGCATTGTCATCGATGCAAAGGTGTTCTCCAGACGAGGGGTGGATAAGGACCAGCGTAGCATGTTCATAGAGAGCAAAGAAACCGCCAGGCTCCAGAAAGACATGGAGGAAGAACTGGATGTTCTGACCCGCAGCGCGCGGGAAAAACTGCGGGAATTGCTGCTCAGGAAAAAGCTCAAGTCGGAATTGATGGACAGGCGGACCGGAGTGGTCCTGTTGGAGGCCGGCAGCATCATCAAGACGGATGACATCGAACGGATTCCCGTGGTGTCCTGGTCCGGAGCGGATGTCAAATTCACCATGGATGATATCGAACGACTTGAGACCGTCATCAGCAGCTATGCCACAAAGACGGCCAGAACCACGAAGGTGTTCGAAATCAAAATCGAACGCCTCAGCGTCGGAGATGAATTGGCGCCGGGCGTTATTAAGATGGTGAAGGTCTATGTGGCTGTAAAAAGAAAGCTCTCCGTGGGCGACAAGATGGCCGGCCGGCATGGCAACAAGGGGGTCCTGTCAAGGATACTTCCCATTGAGGATATGCCCTATTTTTCGGACGGCATCCCGGTTGACATCATTCTCAATCCCCTGGGCGTCCCATCGCGAATGAATGTGGGTCAGGTGCTTGAAACCCACCTGGGGTGGGCTTCCCGTGAATTGGGCAAACAGATAGGGGATATGGTGGACCAACTTAAGGGGGCGGCTCAATTGAAGCGCAAACTCAAGGATCTGTATTCGGGAACGGAATACGACAAGTTTTTCGATGACGCCGATCCCGAGGCCCTGGTGGAAACCGCCCGATTGCTGGCTAACGGGGTTCCCATGGCTTCTCCCGTCTTTGACGGGGCGGAGGAAGACGAAATAATGGCATACCTCGAAAAAGCCGGTTTGCCCGTGACCGGCCAGACGACCCTTTATGACGGACGAACAGGGGAGCCTTTCGACGAAGATGTGACCGTCGGCATCATGTACATCCTCAAGCTGCATCACCTTGTCGATGACAAGCTTCACGCCCGTTCCATTGGTCCGTACTCCCTGGTGACCCAGCAGCCCTTGGGTGGAAAAGCCCAATTCGGAGGTCAGCGTCTGGGGGAGATGGAGGTGTGGGCCATGGAGGCTTATGGGGCGGCCTATTCATTGCAGGAGTTTCTCACGGTCAAATCGGACGATGTGGCCGGCAGGACGAGGATGTACGAACGGATTGTCAAGGGCAACAATGTGCTGGAAGCCGGCCTGCCGGAATCCTTTAAAGTCCTGGTAAAGGAACTGCAGAGTCTGGGGTTGGATATACAGCTCTTTGAGGACAGTTAATGCCCAATCAGAAATGGCTCTTTTTCCGATGAGCGGCGTTCTCCGCGGGTTTCCACCTGCGACATAAATAAAGGAACAGCTGACCAAGTCAGCTCGCAACACTCAACTGACAACATACAACACACAACTGGCAACAAACGGCTGACGAAGTCAACCCTGAACCTTGAACCCTGAACCTTGAACCCAATAACCCCACCACCACCCAAACCACAAGGAGGGTTGCGTTGGAAGAAGTATACAGTTTTTTTACGAGACCGAAAGACCCATCGAGTTTCAATGCGGTCAGGATCGCGTTGGCGTCGCCGGAAAAGATAAGGGAATGGTCCTTCGGGGAAGTAAAAAAACCCGAGACCATCAACTACCGGACCTTCAAGCCCGAAAGAGACGGCCTTTTCTGCTCAAAGATTTTCGGTCCCATAAAAGACTATGAGTGCAACTGCGGCAAGTACAAGCGTATGAAGCACAGGGGAATCGTATGCGAAAAATGCGGCGTTGAAGTGATCCAGAGCAAGGTCCGTCGCGAGAGGATGGGGCATATAGAACTGGCCGCGCCGGTGGCCCACATCTGGTTCCTCAAATGTCTTCCGTCCAAAGTGGGCAATCTCCTGGACCTGACACTGAAAGACCTGGAGCGGGTGCTCTATTTTGAAAGCTACATCGTCACCGATTCGGGTGACACGCCGTTGGCGGAGGGCACGCTTCTGTCCGACGAGCAGCTCCTTCGCGCGCGGGAGGACTACGGAGATCAATTCAAGGCGGGTATCGGGGCCGAAGCCGTTCAGGGCATGCTCAAAAAACTGGACCTTGAGGAACTCTCGGCCACTCTTCGGGCGGACATGATCAGTACCCGTTCGGAGGCAAAACGAAGAAAACTGGCCAAACGCTTGAAAATCATCGATGCCTTCCGGGAATCCAAAAACCACCCCGAGTGGCTGATCATGGATGTCATTCCCGTTCTGCCCCCGGACCTCAGACCCTTGGTGCCTCTGGACGGGGGCAGATTCGCCACCTCCGACCTGAATGATCTTTACCGTCGGGTCATCAACCGCAACAACCGGCTTAAACGGCTCCTGGAACTCAACGCGCCCGACATTATCGTGCGCAATGAAAAACGGATGCTGCAGGAGGCGGTTGATGTCCTTTTTGACAACGGCAGGCGAGGCCGAGTCGTAACGGGGGCGAATAAGCGACCGTTTAAGTCCTTGAGCGACATGCTTAAGGGCAAACAGGGACGGTTCCGTCAGAACCTGCTCGGAAAGCGGGTCGATTACTCGGGCCGTTCGGTGATTGTGGTGGGACCCGACCTGAGGCTGCACCAGTGCGGGCTTCCAAAGAAGATGGCGCTCGAACTCTTCAAACCCTTTATATACAACAAACTGGACGAGAAAGGGCTGGTCACAACCATCAAGAGCGCAAAAAAAATGGTGGAGCGCGAAACGCCTGATGTCTGGGACGCTCTGGATGAGGTGGTTAAGGAATACTGCATTATTCTCAACCGGGCGCCCACGCTCCACCGCCTGGGCATGCAGGCATTCGAGCCCATTCTCATCGAGGGGAAGGCGATTCAGCTTCACCCCCTGGTATGCACGGCATTCAACGCGGACTTTGACGGGGACCAGATGGCCGTCCACGTGCCGCTTTCCATCGAGGCCCAAATCGAAGCCAGGGTCCTGATGATGTCCACCAACAACATTCTTTCCCCGGCCCATGGCGAGCCCATCATCGTGCCGAGTCAGGATATTGTGCTCGGGATTTATTACATGACGCGCGACAAGGCCCTTTGCAAGGGTGAGGGAAAGACATTCGCCAACGAGAGCGAGGTGAGAATGGCTTTCGATGCAGGCCAACTGGACCTGCACGCCAGGATTAAGGTTCGCATAGAGGATGAGTTGTGCGAAACCACCACGGGACGCGTGCTCCTCTATGAAGTCCTGCCCGGCTCGCTGCCCTTTAGCCTGCTCAACCGGGTCATGAACAAGCGGGAACTGCGCCAGCTTATCAATGAATCCTACCGCCGGGCGGGTATCAAGTCTACGGTCATACTGGCCGACAGATTAAAAGACATCGGATACAAATATGCGACCATTTCGGGCATTTCCATAGCCATGAAAGACATGGTGATCCCTTCCAGCAAAGGGAAGATCATCGCCAAAGCGGAGAAAGAGGTCAAGCTTATCGAGGACCAATACGTCGGCGGCCTGATTACGGATGGTGAGAAATACAATAAAGTCGTGGACATCTGGGCCCAGTCGACCGAGCATGTCGCTTCGGAAATGATGAAAGAGATGGCCGTGGAGGTCGTAAAGAAGGGCCGCAAAAAGAAAATGGAGGTGGGCAGCTTCAACGCCATTTATATGATGTCCGATTCCGGCGCGAGGGGGAGCAAGGACCAGATGCGCCAGCTGGCCGGAATGAGGGGGCTGATGGCCAAACCCTCGGGGGAGATCATCGAGACGCCGATTACATCCAATTTTCGTGAAGGCCTGACCGTTCTGCAGTACTTCATTTCCACACACGGCGCCCGCAAGGGGCTGGCGGATACAGCCTTGAAAACAGCCAACTCGGGGTATCTCACCCGAAGGCTGGTGGATGTGGCGCAGGACGCCATTGTCAATGAAGACGATTGCGGCACCATGGACGGCATTTGGGTCGATTCCCTGGTGGAAGGCGGTGAAGTGCTCCAGCGGGTGGGCGACCGGATCCTTGGGCGCAGGACCGTTGAGGGTATTTATGATCCCGTAAACGACGATCTCCTCGTCGGGGCCAATGAAGAGATAGACGAAGCAAAGCTTCGAATGATCGAAGATGCGGGTATTGAAAGGGTCAGAATACGTTCGGTCCTGACCTGCGAGGCCAGGAGAGGGGTCTGCAAGAAAGGCTACGGCCGCGATCTGGCCCATGGCCATGAGGTGAATATCGGAGAGCCGGTGGGCATCATCGCCGCCCAATCCATCGGCGAGCCCGGCACCCAGCTGACCATGCGTACGTTTCATATCGGCGGCACGGCCAGTAAACGGGTGGAGCAGTCCACCGTTGAACCGAGGAACAGCGGCCGGGTCAAGTTTGACAAGTTGAAGACCGTCGAAACCGATGAGGGCGACCTGATCGCCATGAACAGAAACGGGGAAATCGCCATCATGGGCAAGGGTGGGCGTGAGGTCGAGCGCTATCCCATTATATATGGCGCCGTTTTGAAAGTCCGCGAAGGTCAAAAGATAAAGCCCGGCGAAGTCATGGCGGAGTGGGACCCCTTTACCATTCCCATCATGACGGAAGTGCCCGGAACGGTTAAGTTCGGCGACCTGGTTGAAGGTGACACGATTCAGGAGCGGCGAGATAAAGTGACCGGAAAGATCAGTCGGGTTATTGTGGAGCCGAAAGATCCCGACATCCGACCCCGTATTTCCATCAAGGACTCGAGCGGCAAGACATCCTCCCTGCCCAGCAGCAAGCGGGCGCAGGCTCGATATCACCTGCCGGTGGGGGCCATCATCATGGTGAACGAGGGCGACACCCTGGGCGCGGGCTCGGTCCTGGCCAAGATCCCCAGAGAGACGACAAAGACAAAGGATATCACCGGCGGCCTCCCCCGGGTGGCGGAACTGTTCGAGGTCCGGAAACCGAAGGAAACAGCCATCATCAGCGAGATAGACGGCGTGATCTCCTTTGGTAAATACACCAAAGGCAAGCGTAGAATGATCATTACCCCGGACGTGGGAGACCCTGTGGAATATTTCGTCCCGCGGGGCAAGCATGTGAGCGTGCTGGACGGGGACTATGTCAGGGCCGGTGAGGCACTCATGGACGGGTCGGTCGACCCCCACGACATCCTCCGGATTCGGGGCGTGAAGGAGTTGGCCAAGTATCTGGTAAATGAAGTCCAGGAAGTCTATCGGCTGCAGGGTGTGAAAATCAACGATAAGCACATCGAGGTCATTGTCCGACAGATGCTGAAACAGGTGGAAGTAACCGATCCGGGGGACTCTAATTTTCTGATCGGCGAACAGGTGGAAAAATGGCGGTTCAGGCGGACCAATGAAGACATTGTGGAAAAGGGCGGGACGCCCGCCAATGCCGAACCCCTTCTTCTGGGAATCACCAAGGCATCCCTCAGCACGGACAGCTTCATTTCAGCGGCATCCTTCCAGGAAACCACCAAGGTCCTGTCCGATGCCAGCGTGGCCGGCAAAACGGATTACCTTAAGGGCTTGAAGGAAAACGTTATTATGGGGCGATTGATTCCGGCCGGAACGGGGCTTAAGACGTACCGCAGCATCGAAATGGGGATAGCGGAATAATTTTTCATTTGTGTGTGAAAAAATATTGACAAATGAACAGTGGTAAAATATATAAACCCTTTTGCGTGTTTTGTGAAACAGCGTAGGGAGAATGTATGCCGACGATCAACCAACTGGTACGAAAGGGCCGCGTCAAGCCTAAGAAAAAGGTCAAGACCCCGGCGCTTCAGGGCGCACCCCAAAAAAGGGGCGTTTGCGTCAGGGTGTACACTTCGACACCCAAGAAGCCCAACTCCGCACTGAGAAAAGTCGCCAGGGTGAGGCTCACCAACGGGATTGAGGTGACCTCGTATATTCCCGGCATGGGCCATAATCTTCAGGAACACTCCGTGGTCCTTATTCGGGGCGGTCGAGTGAAGGATTTGCCCGGGGTCAGGTACCACATCATCCGGGGAACCATGGATACCACCGGCGTTGACGATCGTCGGCAGGGGAGATCCAAATACGGCGCCAAGCGGCCCAAAAAGATATAAAATCGCGGCGCTTGAAACCGGCGGCTATCGGCCTTAATGCGTATTCGTTGTTTGAAGCCATGAGTCGCCGGCGTTACGGGTAATTCGAGCCGAATTTTTATCATCGGAGAATGTTATGCCTAGGAAACAGGTGGTCACAAAAAGAGAAATTGCGCCGGATCCCAAATACAAGAGCGTTCTGGCCGCAAAGTTCATTAATAATCTGATGAAGAAGGGAAAAAAGAGTACCGCCCAAACGATTTTTTATCGGGCTTTCGATATTATACGGGAAAAGACCAACCAGGATCCTTTGGATATGTTTCACAAGGCGATCGATAATGCCAAGCCCGTGGTGGAAGTAAAGTCCAGGAGAGTGGGTGGCTCCACCTATCAGGTCCCCACGGAAGTTAGGCCGGCGCGGAGGCAGGCGCTGGGCATGCGCTGGTTGATCCAGTTTGCCGGGGAACGAGGGGAAAAAACTATGGCTGCCAAATTGGCGGGAGAGATTATGGACGCAGCCAACACCCGGGGAGGGGCCATCAAGAAAAAGACGGACACGCATCGGATGGCGGAAGCCAATAAGGCTTTTGCCCATTACCGGTGGTAAGGTACGCCCCAACGCGCGGTGTACAACTGACAGAAAAACATCCAAACGGCATGCTTATATGGTCGGGGACCCTGACTGTCAGCCATCTCAAGGAGGATAAGTGATGTCTAAGAAGAAGTTTGAGAGGACGAAGCCGCATGTGAACGTAGGAACGATCGGGCACATTGATCATGGCAAGACGACCTTGACGGCGGC
>JAFDKD010000307.1 GCA_019307165.1 Deltaproteobacteria bacterium
TGAAGAACGAGCTGGTTGAACAGGCCGGATCCATGGGAGCGGTAGACGCGAAGGTGGCCAGTCGTGATAAGGGGTCAAATCTTCGTTTGACTTTTCTTTAATAAGGGGTCAAATCTTCGTTTGACTTTTCTTTAAATCATATCTTTTGTTTAATCACATAAGAAAAGTCAATCGACCCCTTTAGACCCTTTAATATGTGGGACTCCGGCCTAAATTGACACCAGTCCACGCCTCGATTATACTCCACTGCAATAAGAGCTGGAAACCCACTTTTTCTTTCCTAAAATTGACCTTTCCTTAAATGAGGAAGTGCGGGCATGTCAGATAGTATGCAGTCTTTGAAGAACGAGCTGGTTGAACAGGCCGGATCCATGGGAGCGGTAGACGCGAAGGTGGCCAGTCGGGAGATGATGGAAGGGCCGCCTTCGGCCGATCCGGACTATGTCTTACCTGGCTTCCAATCCGTGATTGCTTTTGCTGTGCCGCTGGGGACGGATTTCATTCACGACTATTTCGGGAAGGTCACCCGTATGGCTTTTAAGAAAATCATGTATGAGAAGTATTTGCTGTGCATGGCCATCAGCAATGCCCTAGCGGCCCGATTGCAGCAGGAGGGTTTTCGTTCTGAAAGCCTCTCCCCGAACGGTTCGTACCGTCCGGAGTCAGGCGGCACCAAGCCAATGGAATTCCTGGTTCCCGATTTTTCACTCCGGTATGCAGCCGTGGCCTCCGGACTAGGCGCCTTCGGCTGGAGCGGCAACGTCATGGTCGAAGGGCACTGGTCAGCGGTTTTTTTGGGGTCCACCATCACCGAGGCGGAATTGCCCTCGGACGAGCCTCTGGATAAAAAACTGTGCGACGACTGCCGAATCTGCACCAAAGTTTGCCCCCTGGAATTTGTCCAGCGCAAAGAAACGCAAACCGTGACGCTCGGCGGCAGAGAATATACTTACAGCGCAAGAAGCCACCACCTGCGCTGCCTCCTAGGCTGCGGCGGACTTAACGGCCGTAGCCGGGACCGGAAATGGTCCTCTTGGGCCACGGTACCCTACGAATACCCGGAGACCGATGACCAGCTCGTCGAACAGTATCTCCGTGCCCTGAATGATCCTAAGGCGAAATACATTCTTCCCCAGTTAGGGCTGAAGAAAAAAGACCAGCGTCCTGAATGGGTCTTGGCCGCGGGAAGAAGGTCCCGTGGCGTTGTGTATCGGTCTCTTGAAAATACTAACCCGACCTGCTGCAACTGTCTTTTGGTCTGCAGCGGACCGAAGGAAAAGCGTCAGGAGCTCATGAAACTACTGCATTCCTCGGGTGTGGTCATCCGGTTGGAAGACGGGACCGAAAAGGCGGTTCCATCAGAAAAACTGAAAGAAGCATAATACGAAAAGTTAACTATCGAATGTTTATGGTTGAGATCTGACCAGTGAACGATACTACTATCGTCCCGTACATATCACTTGGCGGATTTCCTGAAATTGCAGGATCATACGTGCATAGGAAAGGTAGCTTTATGAAGAACTTCTTCGAGCCTGAGAGCGTAGCCCTTATCGGGATAAGCCGAAAAAGCGGCCCGGGATCCTTAAATCTCATGGAACGCATGATACAATTTGGCTTTCCCGGACAAATCTATCCTGTGAACCCAAATGCCAAGAAAATCCTCGGGAAACAGGCGTACCCCAATGTAAGAGATGTTAAAGAGCGTATAGATCTCGCTGTGATAAGTAGCCCTCGGGAGACGACGATCCGTATTCTTGAAGACTGTGTTGCGGCAAATATCAAGGCAGCCATAGTGGTCAATCAGGGTTTTACCGATGCGGATAGGCGAGGGAATGAACTCCAACAGAAGATGGAAGAGCTTGCCATAAGAGATGGGATCAGGATTCTTGGTCCCAACACCCTCGGGGTTCTCAATAATTTTAACAACTTCACTACCTCTTTCATGCCTGTGGTTAAAGAGAAAGCACCCGTTGGTTTGATATGTCAATCAGGGATCCACATTGTGGCCCCAGCTGAATTTTGCGGTGAGATCGGGAAAGGCGTTGATCTGGGAAATGCCTGCGATGTGGGTTTCTATGATGCCTTGAAATATTTCGCTGAAGATCCTGGTATAGAAGTGATCGCCATTCATATGGAAGGCCTTAAGCAGGGAAAGCGGTTTCTTTCTCTGGCCGGCAAAGTGGTAAAAGACAAGCCCATTGTTATCCATAAAAGCGGCAGCAGCGAGACAGGGGCAAAAGCAGCCATGTCCCATACGGGCAGCATAGCGGGCGACTATCAATTGCTCAAGACCGCTCTAAAGCAAACAGGCGCGACTTTCTTGGAAGAGGCAGGCCAGATGCCCCATGCGGTAAAGACCCTGCGTAACCTCCCGCTGATGAAAGGAGATCGGGTGGCGGTCATTACCTATAGCGGTGGGGCGGGTATCATGGTCAGCGATGGACTGGAGAAATATGGACTGAAACTGGCCTCCCTTTCACCAGAGACGACTGGCAAGGTGGCCGAGCTTTCCCCTGACTGGATGCCGCTCGGAAATCCGCTGGATATCTGGCCGGCCCTCATGCTCCACACTGCGGAGAAGGTGTGTTCAGTGGCATTAAGGGCCGTATTGGATGACCCGAATGTGGACGGCGTTCTCTGTATAGCGATTGCGCCTGTGCCTGAATTTTCGAACCTGGAAGTGTCCCAATTGCTCAATAGCGTGGTGGAAGAATCCTCTTCTCACAAGCCGGTGGTCGTTTGGACTTACGGCCCCAATGCAAGAGAGGTTCGCAGGAAATATGAATCCAAGAAAAGGATAATGACCTACCCAACCTTAGAGATAGCCACATGGGCTTTGTCGTTATTAAGAGATAGGTTTAAGATCGTTGAGCCAGGGGCTCAGGATTCCTTTCCTTAAAGGCTGAGGTTGGCAAAACATATATGAAAATGAATTGAGATTTCAACTAGCGGTTGGTTTCATGGCACGCAGTACAGGTCCGAAGGTGTCAGAACGAAATCGCGGTGTTATCCTCTCAAAGATGGGCTTAAAACAAAAGGCAGGGAAAAAACAGGCCCCTGCCTTTCTTGTATCTTTGGATCATACCACATAGATCATCCAGCCCTAATCGGACTGATGATTTATGGCCTACCGCTCATACCAATGCGGACTTGATGGATTTCAATCCAGGTCCGGATATGGCGGCACGGGATGGAAATGCGCTTGTAAAGACAGAAGCCCCTATACTGCCTTACACCTTATGCCAGTTTCTTGCCGGCGCCGGGTCCGGGAGCAACTGCGTAAATTTCTTCGATATTCAGAATAACGGCGCCTTTGGACTTAAGGGGAAAGCCGATTTGATTGCCAAAATCCTCGATCCACGCGGCTGTTTCTTCAAATCGCTGACCGCTTGTCTCGATCGTAACCGTCCCTTTCAACTGATACCCCTCGTACCCTTCCCAAAACGTCACCGCCACTTGCGGATTGGCTTTCATATTGGCCAGGGTCTTGTTGAGAAACTGGTCGGAAAAAAGAACGGTCTCGTTATCAATGATTTTCTTTGAGCCGATCGGAACGCTATTGGGTTTGCCGTCTAAACTAGCGGTCGACAATACAGCGGCGGGAACCTTGATGAGCAATTCTTGCATTCGTTCTGACATCTCAGCCATAATCTTTTCCTCCTTTTTCCGTCTACGGGTAGATATATATTGTTATCCGATAGATACCATATCGAATCCAAGTTAACAAGGATACCATTGACAAATCGATCTGTTTATATAATTCCTGCAAATTCTGCCATTTCCTCCGATGACGAGCAGACAACAATGAAAAGGCGGGGCCGTTTCCGGTCCCGCCGGTTATGGTTTTAGATTCGGTCCGGCGTCTCTATCTCCTCTTCCGTCTCCTCACCGCCCACGCGCCTGCGCCCGCCAGAATTGCGGCCAGGCCGATCAGGCCCCAGCCCGCCAGCGCCGGGATGTACCGCCACACCTTCAGGACACCGCCCCTCGGATCCGGGCCGTCCACCACGAGGGAGGGCTCAAAAGAGCATTCGCATATATTGCCGTCTTCCACCTCCACCCCGATAAAGATCGTCGTGGGTTCGAGAGGCGCTGTAAATGTAACCATTGCTTCATCGTTCGGCCCGTCGATCAGGTTGTTGTCCTCACTGTCTTTGACGGTCCACTTGATCGTGGCCACCGGGACCGGCGCCTCAATCCAGGCCGTGTGTGTGCTGCCGGGTTCCACCAGGCCGTCCGAGGCCGCGTCATCCACCGTGATCTGGCAATTGGGGAGTTCATTCACCACCAGGCTCATGGTGTCTCTGGCCGTGCAGCTGTTGCTGACCGTCACCGTCACGGTGTAGGACTGGGACGTATCAGGCGAGGCCATGGGCCGGGAGGAACTGGGATCGTCCAGCCCTGTCGTGGGCGTCCAGGTGTATGTGTAGGGCGGCGTGCCCCCGGAACCTACCGGGTCCCCGCCGATCCGGGTCTCGTCGCCCTTACAGATCGCCTTGTCCGCACCCGCGTCGGCGCCCGGTTTGGGGAGCACCGTCACGCTCGTGGTCGCGCCGGCCGTGCACGAGTTGCAGCCCGTCTCGGTGACCACCAGCGTGTAGGTGCCCGCGTCACCCGTGCCGGCGGGCGATATGGTCGGATTGGCTTGTGTGGAAATAAAGCCGTCCGGGCCGCTCCACGAATAGGTGTACGGCCCCGGGCCTGTGGGCGTGCTGGTCAGGTTTATGGCCCCGCCCTCGCAGACCGGCGAATTGCTCCCCGCCGTCACGCTCGGTGCGCACACCGTCACGCTCGTGGTCGCGCCGGCCGTGCACGAGTTGCAGCCCGTCTCGGTGACCACCACCGTGTAGGTGCCCGCATCGTCGGTGCCGGCGTTTGATATGGTCGGATGCTGCACTGAAGAGATCCAACCATCGCCTGACCGGGTCCAGGAGAAGTTGAACGGTCCCGTGCCGGTGGGCG
>JAFDKD010000970.1 GCA_019307165.1 Deltaproteobacteria bacterium
TCTGATTATTGTTTGCAAATGAGACAAAAATCCCTGGAACAAATCTTCGAAGCCTTAAACCGTGCCGACGTACTCTACCTCGTGGTTGGGGGGCTGGCCGTGGTGGCCCATGGGTATGTCCGATTCACCGCGGACCTGGACCTTATCCTGGACATGGATGAAGGGAATCTCACAAAGGCCATGAATGCTTTCGATTCAATGGGCTATCGTCCGCGAGCGCCTGTCCGAATAATGGAATTCGTAGATTCGAAAACACGAGATCGCTGGGTCCGCGAAAAGGGGCTGACCGTATTTTCATTATGGAGCGAGCAGCATCCGGGCACGGAGATCGATATATTCGTTGAGCCGCCCATTTCCTTTGAAAAAGCCTACCGATCGTCTATCCGGCTGGAAGTGGGTCATCAGGTCGAGGCGGCCGTCATCGGTATTGACGATCTTATCGTTTTGAAGAAGAAGGCCGGACGCCCGAGAGACCTGGAAGATATCGATAAACTCAGGGTGCTGAAACGGGAGCAGACCGATGGCTGAAGGCTCCCGCGACAGCGGCCGCACGTGGGAACGCGGCTGGGAGGGCCACGAACGGGCCCAACTTCTGCGCATGTCCAGGCTGTCCTTTGCGGAAAAAATCCAATGGCTGGAAGAAGCCCAGCAGTTCGTTGAAGAACTAAAAGAAGTCTCGGAAATCCAAGCCCGCCCTCTCCGCGTAAAAGCTGACACCTAATCGTTCAACAGTCAAAACCCCTTAACTGCGCTACCCTTGCCAGGGCATTCATCAAAACTCAACTTACCGATTTCCTGACCTGCGCCTCTATCCACTGATATGTCTTCTCGATTCCTTTTATCAGGGGCTGATCGGGTTTCCAGCCTAGTTTTTTTTCAATGAGCCTGTTATCCGAATTTCTACCCCGTACCCCCAAAGGCCCTTCAATGTGCCGTTTGGTCAGGTTTTTTCCAGAGACTGACATAGCCATGTCCGCCAGCTGATTGATGGTGACCATTTCGTCTGAACCGATATTCACCGGTCCTGTCCAGTCGGAACGCACAAGCCTCAGCGTTCCTTCGAGACACTCGTCGATATACAAAAAAGATCGGGTCTGCTTGCCGTCCCCCCATATCTCAATTTTACCGCCGTCTTCAGCCATGGCAACTTTCCGGCATATGGCGGCAGGCGCCTTTTCGCGCCCACCATCCCACGTTCCCAACGGCCCGAAGATATTGTGATATCTTGCAATACGCACTTCCATGCCGTAGTTCCTCTGAAATGCGAGATACAGCCTTTCACTAAAAAGCTTTTCCCAGCCATAGTCACTGTCCGGATCGGCGGGATAGACGCTGCCTTCCTCACAATTGGGGTTGTCCGGGGCCATCTGGTTCTGCTCGGGGTAAACGCATGCGGAGGATGAGTAGAAGATCCGTTTCACATTACGCTTGCGACAGGCGTCCAACATATTCAAATTGATCAATACGGAGTTATGCATTATATCCGCATCGTTTTCGCCGGTAAAAACAAATCCCGCGCCGCCCATATCCGCAGCAAATTGGTAGACCTCATCAAACCGCTGGGCAATGGCCTGCCTGCAAACATACGGGTCCCTCAGGTCACCGATGATGAAATCGTCCGCCTCCGTGGCGCTGAATTCGGGGGATTTGAGATCCACCCCGCGAACCCAGTATCCTTCCTCCTTAAGTCGATGAACCATATGGGATCCGATAAATCCCCCCGCTCCGCAAACTAATGCCGTCTTCATTTGATTTCCCTTATCCAGCGTCTATCTAGGATTCCGGCGGAAACATTTCGGCTGAGATGCAATTAAAATAAAATATTTTCAATCTGTTTCTGATCGAACGATGAATGCCGCTTACCACCGGATAATTTCTTGCGCCATGCAACACTTGATCCGCCGGCGAATAATCTTTCACCCCGTGTACAATACGTATGCCGGGGGTCAACAGCAGTGGCCCTTCATGATGTATAAGGCCGTACCAGTTGTTTAGTTCAACAAAAACACCCTTTTCAGTTCTTCCATCAAATGCCTTCCTCGTGTCAAAAATCCTTAACTTTAGGCACTCTAGTCACTTTAGATCACTTTAGTCACTTACAGGACTTGGTTGTTGCAAGGCCCCCTATGGGGGCGGCCTCAAAGGCGGGT
>JAFDKD010000308.1 GCA_019307165.1 Deltaproteobacteria bacterium
TTGTCGCAGAAGGTTCCACGCTGGTGGATTTTCCGAAAAAGTTTTCCTCCTCAGCCGTAGTAAGACCGGTGTGGCTGTCCGTCGCACCAACCATGCCGAACTTGTAGGGGTTCGTTCCGAGTTGCTTTTCAAGAACGAGACCGTTTTTCAGTGCCTCGCGCGCGTATTCCCGCTGCAGCATGACATCCTTTTTGAGGGCTGTGAGGTCGAGGTTGCCTTTGTCCAGGGTTTCGAAGTCGGCGAACTCGTCATTGGGCGACAGGAACGAGTGCGCCTCGCCGTCACCTTTTATCTGGGTCACTTCGTAGAGCGGTTCCCACTTGGCTCGCTGCTCCACATAGTTCTTGTCGACCTTACCGCCCGCATAGGTCTCCACCATGGGGAACATCCAGCCGTTGGAAAGGTTGCCGTTATGGGCAATTGCAAGCGCCTGGCCGCCTGTTTTTGCCTCGTAGTCCGCCAGCCACTTATAGAGGTCCAGTGGGTCCTGGGTACCCACGGGGGGCAGAGTGGTCAGCGGCATAACCTGACGGGCCCGGACCCCGTCGTCACGCAGGATCACGTTACGGTGCAGATTATAACCTTTGGGTACCGACGTCCATTCGTAGCCGATCAGGGCCGTGAACCGGCCCGGATCGTTATAGCGATCTGCGGTCTTGGTCATTTTATCCCAGAGAGTGTTGTATTTTGAAGAGCCGGGAGAGTATTGGTTGAGGAGTTCCTCTGGAATTTTCATCTGCGCGAAATGGGTAATCAGGTCAAAAGCGGCCTCGCCCGCTGCCTCGCCTCCCTTTTGAAAACCTTCAGCCCATTCCTTGCCCTTCGGCACCGCCATTATATTGGGCGCCCCACTCTGGATGTCAAACGCGATCCCCATCATATCTGAATGGTCGGCAATCACCAGCCAGTCGAGTGGTCGGCCCAGCTTGACCGGCAAGCCTGAAGATGACGTTATTTCTTCGCCGCGCGCGAAACGGTAGGCATCCTCGTGATCAAGTATGCAGCCGAACAAACCGGCATCGAGCGACAGCCCGGTGTGCAGGTGCGTCTCTCCCCAGTACACCCGGCTGGGGAAGGAACGCTGGGCGTAGGGCGAATAAGCCTTGCCTGGATAAAGCCCCTTCAGAACTTCGAGATCAGGGTTTCCATAGTCCTGCGCCATTACCACGCCTGGTAATGTCAGTAACGTTATGAACAGAAAAAACACTTTCAGCAGATAATTTTTGATGCACATTTTCTCCCCTCCCATCTTTTTTTATTAGTTATTGCGTGTTTTACTTTAATTAGTAAATACATCGCTATTTATTTACTTATTAAAATAATCATGTCAATGACCACTTTAGTGGCTACCAATACATTTAGTACCGGAATATCAACCCTACATGTTCATTTTTGCACAACTAAAGGAGGTACATAAATCTCCCTGCTGAGAACCTTGTCAACAGCCTGGAGCAGGTCGATCGCTTACGGCCTCTTGAAGACATATCCCCTAACGCCAATTTTCATGATTCAGAGTTCATTCTATAAATTCGTTTTGGAGTGAAAAAGAGCCAAAAGGTACCAAAACGGGTACCAAAGAAAAATTATTTTGGGCATCGAAGCGCTTTGGGTATCACGAGGGGAGGAGGAATGAGTTGTCGGACAGCCTCTCGGGCGGGAAAACCATATTCCCGCACTGGGATAGCCGGATAACTCTGACCCCCGCTGCACGGGGGTTTTGCAGATGGAATAAAGGAAAACAATACTGCGACGATTGAAGATGCCTGGTGTCGGATGCTAGGTGCCGGAATTCCGGTCCTCACCTAACATACCGATCGCATTCACTTTATCGATCGCCTGGCGGCGCGTTTTGACATTGAGCTTCTGATAAATGTTGTAGAGGTGTGTTTTGATGGTATGAGGGGAAAGAAATAGTTTTTCAGCGATCTCTTTGTTGGTCATTCCTTGTGACAGGAGGGCCAGAATTTCCATCTCGCGTTTCGATAATGCTTCATCCATACCTGTATCAGCCCCGGGCGCAGGTTCAGCGGTTTGAAAACCGGGGGCTATTTGAACATTACCTGCCGCCTCCTTCCTGAAAGCGGCCAGGATCCGGCCCGCATATTTTATGTCAATATTTTGTTTCGCCAGATGGTTTAAGAGATTGGCCATTTTCGGGCCCAGGTCCAGGAAAGGCCGAATGTGGCCGCCCGGTTCCGCCAGGTTTAGTGCCCGGGTCAGTTTCGCGAATGAATCCGGTTCCTCGCCCCGGACATGGTGGGCCAGGGCTTGGAGGGACAACACATCGATAAGGAAATGGGTGTTATGGATGGAGACCAAGAAATCGTGTAATCCGGAGAGCAGCTCTGCGGCATACAGCAGGCTCTCCTTCGTCTCCTGGGCTAAAAGAATTTTGGCCTTCGTCAGTTGCGGCATATAGAATTGAAGATTCAAGCGGAACGGATCGGGCTCGTAGTTCCCGGCCCAGTAGCCGGCCTCAGCCATATCCCCTTGCCGAAGGGAAAGTTCCGCTTGAAATGCTTGGGTTGTTTTCAACAAGGGCAGGTTGCCTGTTTCGAAAGCGTACCTGACAACCTGGTCAGCCACCTTGCGGGCCTCGGCCGGTCGGCCCTGAGCCTGGTATGTCAGGGCCAGGGCGAATGCCCCGCGAGAGAAATTAAGTGTGCTCGTTCTGTTGATTTTCCTGACAACGGCGGTGAGGTGTTCTTCCGCTTCAGTCAACTCATTTCTGAGATAGCAGCTGGCACCCCAAAAAAAACAGGCATAGGCGATCATTTCGTCCAGATCAAGTTCGTTGCCGATGTCCAGTTGCTGCCGGGCTGTCTGTTGTAATCCCTTCAAATCACCGTCTGCCAACTGAACGTGACAAAGCGCGATCAGCAACCGCGTGTGAAACGCGGTTCTATGACTCTTCTTTTCCTTCAAAGAGTCAAATATAACGGCATAGGCGGCGGCGAGATCCCCCGCCATTTGGTGCGATATCGCCAGAAATATGATTGCAAGACCCCGCCAGCGGTATCGATGACGAGGCAATTTCTTTATTGCATCACGGGCATGGGTAAGAGCTGATAAGGGGTCGAACGTTCCTCCCAAAAGATATTGGAAGCTGCGCAACACATGGCATTCGCCTTGCAGTTCCTCTGTTTTTGTCGATTTCCAAGAATCCTCGGCCAGGAAATCCTCAAATCGGTCCAGTACCTCCTTCAGTTCCAGGAAGCGCATTTCATTCCAGAGAGACCAGGCATTCACCAGAAGCAATTCCGGCTCCTTGTCGACGATGTTCCGGGGAAGCATATGCGCCCAGCGCCGCAGGGTTGGCCATTGCTCCTTCTCCAGCATGTCTTCACGATGCCCTATCACGATCCGTGCCGCTTCGCGGGTTTCTCCCGCGGCCAGCACGTGGCGCAATGCTTCCTCTACCAGGTTGTTGTCCGCAAACCAGGACCCCGCCCGCTTGTGAAGCGCATCAACTTCGTCGCTGCCGGATCGGCGTTTTAACTGACGGTGCAGAAGTCCTTGAAACAGATTGTGATAGCGGTACCACCGGTGTTCATCATCCAGCGGGATGACAAAAAGATTGGCCTGTTCGATCCAGTCCAAAAAGTCTTGTCCGTGAATGTCATGGGCCCCTGATTTTGTCTTTGAAACACAAACCGCGTCGCATAGTGACGCGCAAAAGCGATTCAAGATGCTGCTCATCAGTAGTTTTTCCTGAATGACTTCAGGCTGCTGCGAAAGGACCTCACTAACGATATAATCCATTATGTAGCGATTATTTTCCGGTAGGCTGGCCAAAATACGCTCTAAATCCCCCCGGTGGCGAAGAGACAGCATTCCCAGGCGCAGACCAACTACCCAGCCTTCCGTTTTTTCCGCCAGAATTGCGGCTGTAGATTCGTCTATCGTGATTCCCGTCGCCTGCTGCAGGAATACGGCGATTTCTTCCCGCGAAAAGCGCAGATCCTCCGTACGGATTTCGGTCATCTGTGCCCGGGCACGGAGCCTGGCGACGGGCAACGGCGGATCGAACCGGGTGATAATGACCAGGTGCATGGATTTGGGCGGATATGACAACAGCTCTGCAAGCAGGTCATTGACGGCTTGTTCCGTTATCAGATGATAATCATCCAGCACGAAAATGAAGTCTTTTTCGATCCGGCTCAGTTCATTGAGCATGCTGGCAGCCAAAGCGGACACCGGCGGCAGAACATCGGCATTCAGCAAAGCCTCGGTTTCGCTATTGGCGCTGGGGAAAATGGTTTGAACCGCGGATACGAAGTAGGAGAGGAACAGGTGCAGATCGTTGTCGTGCTCATCCAGTGACAGCCAGGCCGCGGGGCGGCCACAGGTCTCCAGCCAGCAGCTAATCAGGGTGGTTTTGCCGTAACCGGCCGGCGCCGAAACCAGGGTCAGGGGTCGATGTAGACGCTCCTCGAGCCGGCGCAGCAAATGGTCGCGGTGAAGGTGGTCTTTGGCGACCTGTGGCCGATTCAGTTTGGTGCGGATGAGGGGAATTGGGGGTGACTCGCCTGCCATGTAAAAACCCTTTATATTATTATTCTGCAAAATAATGAATAACGTATTGAATATAGATTATATTTTCACCTGCAATTGTCAAGTAAAAGCCTCTGCACAGGTTTAATGGTACACGTAATCAGAATCCAATTGTCGCTGATCGAGAACGGCCGGACCGGTTGGATGTTCAAAATATTTTGCGTTTCGTCGTCAGGTCCGAGGGCGAAATTAGTGTTGTTTTGAAGCGGCAAACCGGCACCCAAAATAACCCTCCTTTTGGTACCCATTTTGGTACCTTTTGGCTCTTTTTCGCTCCAAAACAAATTGTATAGAATGAACACCGATTGTCGCCGAAGGACCACAAAGAGCGAATGTATGCACAAGATTCGATCTTCTCAATACCCGTCCTAGGCGCCGGTCGGAAACTGACGACCTGGCCGCCG
>JAFDKD010000024.1 GCA_019307165.1 Deltaproteobacteria bacterium
TTCTTCCTGGTCACCGGCGCCATCGTTTTCGTCCGCTTTCTGGCCATCACTCGGCTGCCTTTCATGGTGGCGGACTTTGCGGCCGGGCTCCCCGTATCCCCCTATGTGGTGCTGGCTTTCATTCTGCTCATTTACCTCATCGGCGGGTGTTTCGTGGATTCGTTGGGGTTTCTGGTTCTGACCATCCCCATTTTTTTCCCATTGGGCATGGCCTTGGGATTCGACCCCATCTGGTACTCCATTCTTCTGACCATGGTGACCACCATGGGCGCCATAACACCGCCCGTGGGCGTGAACATTTACGTGGTCAAGGCATTGGCGCCCGATATCGAACTCGGCACCATTTTCAAGAGCGTGAGCTTTTTTCTGCTGGCCTGCATCCTCTGCATCGTCATTCTCATCGCTTTTCCGAAAATCGTGCTGGTGCTGCCGGAGATGATGCAGTAGTCGTTTTATTCCATCTGCAAACCTGGTCCTCTGAGCCAGGTCAGAGTTGTCTGGCTGTGCCGTCACGGAAATGCGGGCCATGAAGTGACTAAAGTTATGAGTGAGCTAAAGTGAGCTAAAGTGGAGGAGGAGCTTCGCTCATCAATCATATGAAATGTTAAAAAATTCCTTAGCTTTAGTCACTTACGGGACCTCAAAAATATTGAGAATTGAAGATTGAAAATTGAAAGTTGGTTGTAGCGCTGCATAGCAGCGCATCCATAAATCTTCAATAACTCAATGTTCAATATTCAATCTATAGGGGGGCGGCCTAAAAGCCGGGCGTGCCGCGGCGTAGCTGCCCTTTAGCGAAGCCGGGTCCTACGGGCCGGATCTTTACTTGCCGACTCGTCCCCTGCGTGGACCCGGAAAGGCTTTATCGCCGTAAGTCACCCCTTGGAGGAAATATCACCGAAACGGGGGTATGAATATCGAATACGTGTCTTCCGAAGTCTCGCACGAAGGAAGGTCGAACAAGGAATATCGAATATCGAAGGAAACGAAAGTCATGAACAAGACCTTTATGCCTACGGTAAACACGGAGGAAGCGCTTCGTCAACTCCAGCTAGACGGTTTGAAGTGGACAGTTAATCATGCCTATGAGGGATCAACGGCATACCGGACCAAACTGGATGCGGCAGGCATCGGGCCGGAGGACATCCGGTCCCTGGAAGACCTGGAACGGCTGCCCTTTACTACCTCGCAGGACCTTCAAGAGGGATATCCCTTTCCCCTGTTGTCCGTGCCCTTTGAACAGGTCGTTCGTATGCATGCGTCCTCGGGCACCACGGGAAAACGCAAGGTCCTTTGCTATACCCAAAAAGACATCGACGACTGGACCCATTTTTTTGCCCGTTGTTACGAGATGGGGGGGCTCACCCGGGAAGATCGGGTGCAGATCGCGGTGGGCTATGGCCTCTGGACCGCCGGCATCAGTTTCCAGCTGGGATGCGAGGCCTTCGGGGCCATGGTTGTGCCCGCGGGTCCGGGAAACCTGGATATGCAGTGCCAGTTCCTGGTGGATTTCGAGAGCACGGTCATGTGCTGTACCGCGTCCATGGGACTGTTGATGGCCGAGGAGGTGAACCGGCGCGGCATTGGGGACCAAATCCGACTGAAAACGATGATTTTCGGTTCTGAGCGATCCAGTGACGCCATGCGCGCCCGCATCAGAGAACTCCTGGGTTTGGAGCACATGTTCGATATACCGGGCATGACCGAACTCTACGGGCCGGGGACCGGTCTGGACTGCGTGCACCATACGGGAATCCACTACTGGGCCGACTACTACATTCTGGAGATCATCGACCCGGACACGCTGGCACCCCTGCCCGAGGGAGAAACCGGAGAAATGGTGGTCACCACCCTCAGAAAGGAGGCCGTGCCTCTTATTCGATATCGGACCCGGGATCTGACGCGTCTGGTCCCCGGCACATGTCCATGCGGTTCCGTTTTGCCCAGGCACGATCGCATCCTCGGGCGGTCGGACGACATGATCATCTTCCGTGCAGTGAATATTTATCCCGGGCAGATCGATCACGCGTTTTCGGGTATCGAAGGCATCGGGAGCGAGTTTCAGGTGATACTGGACCATCGATCGGACGGCAGGGACTATATGACGCTCAAGGTCGAAAGGGCCCAGGGCGGGGACGACGGCGCGGACGATGAATTGTCCCGGATCGTTGCGGGGCAAATCAAGAAACAGATCATGGTCAGCTGCGCGGTGGAGGTGCTGGATTACGGTTCGCTCCCCAGGTCCGAGCGGAAAAGCAAACGGATATTCGATAATCGGGAAGGGTGATGAAAAAATTCGAATACTACCGTCCGGAGAGCCTGAAAGAGGCCTACGGGCTGATGGAAAAATGGAAGGGAAAGGCCGATTATATTGCCGGCGGCACCGATATCATCGTTCGGATCAAGCAGGGGGTCGTCCGGCCCGACGCGCTCGTTTCCCTGAGGGGCATCGAGGAACTGCGCGCGCGCTCCCTAAACGGCGGCCTCACCCTGGGAAGCATGACCCGGTTTCGGGATATCGAGCGGGACCCGTCCATTTCCCGCGACTACCCGGCGCTCAAGGCGGCCGCGGGATGGCTGGCCAACCCGCAGGTGAGGAACGTGGCCACCATCGGCGGCAACATCTGTAACGCAGCCCCCTCGGCCGATTCGGTCCCGCCGCTTCTGGTCATGGCGGCCGACGCCATCCTGGAAGGACCGGGCGGCAGGCGGAAAATTGCCCTGGAGCAATTTTTCAAGGGGCCCGGCGAGACCGACATGAAAGCGGGCGAAGTGCTGACGGCGATTCGGCTTCCGGAAATGCCCGACCGTTCGGGAAGCGCGTTTATGAAAATGGGCCGGGTGACGCAGGATCTTGCCGTGGTCAATGCAGCGGCCTTTGTGGCGATGGAAGGCGATGTGTGCCGTAAATGCCGCCTGGCGGCAGGCGCCGTGGCGCCGGTCCCCATGCGGCTGAGACAGGCCGAAAAGATCGTCGAGGGCCGAAAAATAGATCGGGACCTCCTGGATCGGGTGGCCGAGACCGTGTCGCAAGAAGTGAGCCCCATTACGGATGTGCGGTCTACCGAGGCCTACCGGCGAATCGTGTCGGGCGTGCTGGTCAAGCGCGCCATAGCAGCGGCCGTGGAGGCCGCGGCTGCGTCCTAGGGAATTCAACAAGTACAGTAAACAGAGAACAAAGTATGAAAAAAGAAATTTGCTTTACCCTCAACGGGTACGAGGTGGTTGAGGAGGTCGAATCCCACAACATGCTCTTGCACGTGTTGAGGGACCGGTTTCAACTCTACGGCGCCAAGGAAGGGTGCGGTCAGGGGGAATGCGGCGCGTGCACCGTTCTGGTGGACGGTTTGACCGTGGACGCCTGCCTGTACCCGGCCTTTGAGGTGGAAGGGAGGTCCGTGACCACCATTGAGGGCCTTCTCCGGGAAGGGCACCGGCTCAGCCCCGTCCAGGAAGCGTTCGTGGAAAACGGCGGCGTCCAGTGCGGTTTCTGCACGCCCGGCATGATCATGTCCGCAAAGGCCCTGCTGTCTGAAAATCCCGACCCGTCGGAGGAGGAAATCAAGCGGGGAATATCGGGCAACCTCTGCCGCTGCACGGGATATGTGCAGATTGTGGAATCCATAAAAAAGGCGGCGGAAAAAGAAAGAGAAAAATCTTTTTGACAGGATAACAGGATAAACAGGATTTAAATAAAAGAACAAAACTGTTGTACGAGCGGCATCTATGCCGCGATCCTTATCGAGGCTGGAAAGCCTCTCACACAGAGAACATTATTAAAGCAGCCGCTGCTGTAGGAGCGGTTTTAACCGCGACTCAGGAGGGATACCAATTCCTGTAATTGCATAACCATAGGATCAATTGGTTTTCAGGAATTTTTTAATTCCGCATTCCGCATTCCGAAATCCGAATTTGTGTAATGCGACCGACCTGTGAGGAAACCCAATGACGGAATTCAGCTTTATCGGCACCAGCGCGCCCAGGCCGGATGCGCCCGCCAAAGTGGCGGGCAAGGCCGTATATATCCACGATCTCGCAAGACCGGGCATGCTTTACGGCAAGATCAAATTCAGCGAGCACGCCCATGCCAGGATCAAGCATATCGACACCTCCAAGGCCGAACGTCTTCCGGGGGTACGGGCGGTCATCACCGGCGCCAACACGCCCGAGATCCGGATCGGGTTCATCAGGGATAATTTTGCCCTGAAAAAGGACAAGGTCCGGCAGTATCGCGACGAGGTGGCGGCCGTGGCCGCCGTGGACCCGGATATCGCCCGGGAGGCCATCGAACTGATCCGCGTCGAATATGAGGAACTCCCCGCGGTTTTCGATCCCGAAGAGGCATTGAAGGAGGGTGCGCCCCTGATTCATGAGGTGGACGGCAAGGGCCGATCCAAGCTGGACAACCGGGTGCCGGTCCCCTGGCATTTTACGGCCGGTGACGTGGACAAGGCGAAGCAGGAAGCCGCATACACGGCGGAAGGTCGCTTCACCACCCCCCTCATTCAGCAGTCCTGCCTGGGAACGGCCGGTTGCATCGCCGAGTTCGACATGGACAACAACCTCCTCATCCATACCAAGACCCAGATCCCGTTCCTCGCGCAGAACGATTTCAATAGGGCCCTTTCCGCCATGGGGCTGAAGGGCAAAAACACCCGGGTCGTGGTTCCCACACTGGGAGGCTCCTTCGGGACGGGCCTGGACACCCACGGGTACGAGTACATCGCCATCCTCCTGGCCTACCGGACGGGAAGGCCCGTTAAAATCCTCTACAACAGGGAAGAGGAGTTTGCGGCCCTGTCGCCCAGGCAACCGACGCAAACCCACATCATTCAGGGGTGCGACAAGACGGGCAGGCTGACCTTTCGGGAGATCGACATGCTCCTCGACAACGGGGCCTACACGTCCTGGGGCGCCACCACGCCCAGCGTGATGATGCTGCCCATTTCCTCGCTCTACCGGGTCCCCAATGTCCTTTACGATACCGAGATCGTTTATACCAACAACACCTATTGCCAGGCCATGCGGGGCTACGGGAACCCCCAGGCCGCCTGGGCGCTTGAGAGCAACATGGATCAACTGGCGGAAGCGGCCGGCTTAGACCCGTACGAATTCAGGCTCAGGAACACCAACATTGCGAACGATGTGACCCCCATGGGTCTCCAGATTACCAGCTGCGGGCTGAAGGAATGCCTCGACACGGTGGCCGACAAGCTCGATTGGAAGGAGAAACGGGGCAGACAGAAGGCAAAGGCCCGCGGCGTTGGCATGGCCTCCCTGTTCCACGTGGGCGGGTCGGGTCGGGTGTATCGGTCCGACGGGTCGGGGATCATCATGAAACTGGACGATTTCGGCAATGTTTCGGTCATTTCCGGGGGTATCGAAATGGGCCAGGGATTCGAGTCCGCCCTGTGCCTGGCCGCCGCCGAAGCCCTGGGCGTCACGCCGGACAAGGTGCAGGTCATTACCGGCGACACGGCCACATGCCCCTGGGACGTGGGCACCCATGCCAGCCGGGGGGCCTTTACGGCGTGCAACGCCGCCATCATGGCGGCGCAGAAGGCGAGGGAGAAGATTTTCAATCTGGCGTCCGAGCATTTCATGCCCCGCGTCCATTTCAAGATGAAATTGCGCCGGCGGAAGGACCCGGACTTTGAGTTGCCCGATCTGGATTACGAACGGATCTGCGATCCATCCGAGTTCGAGCTGAAAGAAAACATCATCTTTCTGAAGGAGGAGCCGGACGATCCCCGACTCAGGATCGAACTGGAAGAGATCCTCCGGGAGGCCCATTACAAGGAACAGGGCACCATGATCGTGACCGAGGCCTTTTACGATCCCTGCAACCAAATGATCGATGCCAGGACCTGTCGCGGGAACATGTCCGCCGCCTATATTTTCGGGACCCAGGGGGCTGAAGTGGAGGTGGACCTGGAAACCGGAAAGGTGAAACTCCTCAATTTCGTGGCGGCCCACGACGTGGGCAAGGTCCTCAACCAGCAGACCATTCAGGGACAGATTTACGGCGGCATCATACAGGGGCTGGGCTACGCCCTATGCGAGGAATACAAGACCGATAAGGGGCGTAATCTCAACCCGAATTTCCTGGACTACAAGATTTTTTCCGCGCCCGACGTGGATTTTCCCATTCATGTGGCGTGCATCGAGACCCACGACGAAGAAGGCCCTTTCGGCGCGAAAGGCGTCGGGGAGCCGGGCCTGGTGCCCGTTGCGCCGGCCGTCGCCAATGCGGTCTACGATGCCATCGGCGTACGGATCACGGATCTGCCCATCACGCCGGAAAAGATACTTGCAGCACTTGGAAAAATATGAGGGAGAATATCGAATATTCTCTTTTATGAACGGCTTTCTTGCCCAAAGGAGAGGCTATGGCTCAAAAGCGCTACCGGCTGGGCTGCGACATCGGCGGGACGTTTACCGACTTTGTGCTTCTGGACGACCAAAGCGGCAGGATATGGATCAACAAGTGCCTGACCACACCGCAGGACCCCTCCGACGCGGTGGAGCGGGGCATTCGGGAACTGGAAAAACGGGTCCCCGACGTCATGGGGAACATGGACGAGGTGATCCACGGGACCACCCTGGTCATCAATGCGATCATCGAGCGAAAGGGCGCGAAAACGGGGCTGATCACCACCGCGGGGTTTCGCGACGTCCTGGAACTGGGCCGGGAGATCCGATACGCCCCTTACGACGTATTCGCCGAATTTCCCAAGCCCCTCATACCCCGGCGGTATCGCCTGGAGGTGGACGAACGCGTTCGGAGCGACGGCGCCGTGCTTCGGGCCCTGGCCCCGGACGATGGCCGAACCGCGGTCCGGTCGTTGCTGGACGCCGGTGTGGAATCCATTGCCGTCTGCCTGATCAACTCCTTTGAAAACCCCAAACACGAACGCCTGCTCAAGCAGATTATCCAGGAAGAGGCCCCGGGCCTTTCCGTATCCATTTCCTACGATGTCCTCCCCCAGATCCGGGAATACGAGCGGACCAGTACCACGGTCATCAACGCCTATGTGAAACCCCTGACCGAACGGTATCTGTCAAAACTTTCGGACCGGCTGGCTTCCATGGGATTTGAGGGCAGGCTGTATATCATGCTTTCCAGCGGTGGCATCACCTCCGTGGAGACGGCCGCCGAATTCCCGGTGAGAATCATCGAGTCGGGCCCCACGGCCGCCGTGATCTCCGGGCAATACTACGGGAAGCTCTTCGACCTGCCCGAAATGTTTTGCTTCGACATGGGAGGCACCACGGCCAAATCCTGTCTCATCCAGGATGGCGTCGCCGGGGTGGTGTCCACCTTCGAGGTGGGCCGGGTCCAGCGGTTCATGAAGGGAAGCGGCCTGACCATTCAGGTCCCGGTGGTGGACTTGATGGAAATCGGCGCCGGCGGGGGCAGCATCGCCAAGGTGAGCAAAATGGGGACGCTTCAGGTGGGTCCGGAGAGTTCCGGGGCCGACCCGGGACCCGTGTGCTACGCCCGGGGCGGTACGGCGCCGGGGGTCACGGATGCGGACCTGCTGCTGGGCTATCTGGACGAGAACTACTTTCTGGGCGGGGAGATGAAGCTGGACCGCGAGGCCGCCAAACGGAGCATCGAGGAAAAGATCGCCGGGCCCCTGGGGGTCTCCTTTATCCAGGCGGTCTGGGGAATTCACGACCTGATCAACGAGACCATGGCGGCGGCGGCCAAGACCCACATCGCGGAGCGGGGAGGCAACCCCGAAATGGTGACCATAGCCGCATTCGGCGGGGCGGGCCCGGTCCATGCTTACGGTCTTGCCGGGAAGCTGGGCGCACCCCGCCTCATCATACCGCCCAATGCGGGGGTGGGATCGGCGCTGGGGTTCTTCACCGCCCCCAGGGCCTTTGACCTGGTTCGGAGCCACAAGGTGGGGCTGCACGATGCCGACCTGGGCGCGTTGGAGACGCTTTTCAAAGCCATGGAATCCGAAGCCGCCAAGGTGTTCCGGCATGCCGAATCCGGGGGGGGCATCCGGTTCGAACGGTCCGTTGACGCCCGTTTTGTGGGCCAGGGGTCGGAGACGAATATCCCGATACCGGAAAGCGAACTCACACGGTTGCCGAAGGAGGAGATCCGGCAGCGCTTCGATGCCACCTACGAGCGGCTGTACGGCAGGACCTATCCCGATTCGTCCGTGGAGTTCATCAATTTCAAAGTCAGGGCCAGCCTCCCGGAACGCTTGCTTCAACTGCCCAGGATCGAAAAAGGGGAAACTTCCCTCGATGAGGCGGTCAAAGGCCGGCGGCCGGCATATTCGGGCATTGCGGGGGATTTTATTCCCTATACCGTATACGACCGCTACAAGCTTTTCCCCGGCGCTCGTTTCCAAGGCCCGGCCATCGTCGAGGAGCGAGAGTCCACGGTGGTGGTCGGCGAGGACGCGTCCGTGTCGGTGGATGAATACGGGTTTTTGTGGATGGAAATAAAAAAGGCATAGGGCGCAAGGCAGGAAAAAGAGAATATCGAATAATGAACAAGGAATGTCGAATTATGAAGTGGGGTGAAAAGAAGACCCGTCTTCGTCCGTCTGAGACGGACTACGCCGTGGCAAGAGGTGGAAGGCAAGGGAGACTGAACCGATGAGTTGATCTGCCACCTTGCAACCGAACAAACTCGATGAACACAAGCAGAAGTATTGGGAGTCAAACTATGTCCCGAACATTCGATCCGGTTACCCTGGAGATTCTCTGGCGGCGGTTGATATCCATTGTGGACGAGGCGGATACCACGGTGTCGCGGACCGCCTTTTCCAGCCTGCTCAGGGACGCCCACGACTACACCTGCATGTTCACCGACCGGAAGGGCCGGGAACTGGCGCAGGGGACATTCGCGACGCCGGGTCAGGCCGGCGCCATGGCCTTGGGCATCAAGACGCTGGTGGGCGGGCTTGAGCCGGACAGCTGTCGTCCCGGGGACGTCTTCATCACCAATGACCCGTGGGCCCTGGCCGGGCACCTTAACGACGTGTGCGTCATGAGCCCGATCTTCTACAATGGAAAGCCCGCGGCCTTCACGGCGTGCGTTTTTCATCACTCGGATATCGGCGGGCGAGTGTCATCGGACAACCACGACGTGTACGAGGACGGCCTTTTCATCCCGCTGGTTAAACTATATGAGGGCGGCGTCTTCAACGATGCGGTGATGGAAATGATCCGCTGGAACGTGAGAACCCCGGATGAGGTTACGGGCGACATCCGCTCCCAGATCGCGGCAAACCACGTGTGCGCCCGGAAAATCGGGCAGATGCTGGATGAATACCGGTTGGACGGGCTGGACGACCTGGCAGATGAGATCATCGGACGCACCGAAAAGAGCATGCGGGAGGCCATCTCCCGGGTCCCGGACGGCATTTACCGGGCCGAGGGCGCCATCGAGCAGATGGAGGGGAAGGATGACGTCATCATCAAGGCGGCCGTGGAGGTGCGGGGTGACGGCATCGAGGTGGACCTGGAAGGCTCGTCCCCCCAGGTGGACTGGGGCGGAAACGTGGTCTACAACTTCACCTATGCCTACGTGTTCATGGCCATGAAGAGCATGTTCGACCCCGACATTCCCAACAACGACGGCTGCGCCGCCCCCATCTCCATGAAAGCGCCCGAGGGCACCGTGGTCAATTGCACTTTTCCGGCCGCCCTTGCCGCGCGCCTGCAGATCGGTCATTTTGTCACGGAGATCATCTACCGGGCCATGGCCGAGGCCCTGCCCGAGCGGGTGATCGCCGGAAGCGGCGGCACGCCCGCCACCATGAATGTGCTTTACGGCAGGCATGGCGACGGCAGGCCTTGGCATTCGGTCAGGATTCGGGGCGGCGGCATGGGAGCCGGCGCGGGGCGCGACGGGGACTACACCTATATTTTTCCTGCCAACGGCGCCAACACCCCCGTTGAAATTTTTGAAAGCGACACGCCGCTGATGGTGGAGAAAAGAGAGTTGATCGCCGACTCCGGGGGCCCTGGAAAAATGAAGGGCGGACCCGGCAGGCGCATGATCCTCAAGATCCCGGATGACGACTACGCGCCGGCGCCGCCGGTCCATCTCGGTATCCAAGCCGGAAGATACCGCTACCCGCCCCAAGGCCTTTTTAAAGGCGGGCCGGGCGCCAAGGCCCAATTTCTGGTGAACGGCAAGCCCGGGAATCCCTACGGATTGACGCAGCTTCAACCGGGAGACACGGTGCTCATGGACGCGGCCGGCGGCGGCGGATACGGCAACCCCCTGGAACGGGCTCCCGAAATGGTCCTGGAAGACGTGATCGACGGGTATGTCAGTCCGGAGGGAGCACGTAAAGACTACGGCGTGGCGATCGATGACGAGACCATGACAGTGGACGAGGCGGCGACACTGGAACTTCGATATTCTCTTTTCTAACACGGTTTATGCAACACGAAGCACCTTTGCCCCCCTGATTTTTCCCGTCTTGAGTTCCATGAGCGCCCGGTTCGCCTCTTCCAAAGGGTATTCTTGCACTTCGGGCCGGATGGGGATGCGGGCGGCCAGTTCGATGAATTCGCCGATGTCCCGCCCGGCCACATTGGCCACGCTCTTGATTTCCTTTTCCATCCAGAGGTGGCTCGGATAGTCCAATTTGAGCAGATAGTCCTGGTCCACGTGCTCCTTTCGTATGGCGTTGATGACCAGGCGGCCGCCGCTCCGGAGGTTTTTCAGGGCCTCCACCACGGGCTTCCACGCCGGCGTGGTGTCGATGATGCAGTCCAGTTTTTCCGGGGGCGCCTCCTCCGTGTTTCCCGCCCAGACCGCGCCCAACTCCATTGCAAATTCTCTTTCTTTTTCGCTCCTGGCAAAGACGAAGACCCTGCTGTCGGGATACCGGTGCCTTGCCATCTTGAGCACCAGGTGGGCGGAAGCGCCGAATCCCGTGAGGCCCAGGGTCCTGCCGTTCCGGATGCCGGTGAGCCTGAGGGACCGGTAGCCGATGGCCCCGGCACAGAAAAGCGGGGCAGCCTCCGCGTCGGTAAAGACGTCCGGGATACTGAAGGCGAAATCCTCGGGCACCACGGTGTATTCGGCGTAGCCGCCGTCCGCGTCCCTGCCCGTGGCCCTGAATTGGGCGCACAGGTTTTCATTTCCCTCGACACACCACGCGCAGGAACCGCAGGCGGAATGAATCCAGCCGATGCCCACCCGATCCCCGACAGTATATTTTTTCGCCCCGCCGCCCACTTCAACGACCTTCCCCACCACCTCGTGGCCCAGGACCACCGGGAATTTCGGCGGGGGCGTCCGTCCCTCGATCTCGTCCAGTTCCGTATGGCACACGCCGCATGTAAGGACCTTCAGAAGAATGTCTTTTTCGCCCGGAACGGGGTCCGGGAGTTCAGCCGGTTCCAGTGGCGTTGACGTTTTTTTCAGATCCACGATTTGTTTCAGGACCATGGCTTTCATGTTTACCGGATACCTCCTTTGGAAGTGTGAACCGTACCGCTTGATCGCGGTCCGGTTTGTGATTATACTACTAAACATTAACTATGCCAAAGGAGGAACGAGCCATGAAACATATTGAAGCCATCGGGTTCGATCTGTTCAATACACTGATCACCGTGGACCCCCAGGCACTCAAACAGGCCCTGACCCGGTTGTTGGGTTCTTTGGCGGATGACGGGATCGAGGTGGACCCGAAAGCGTATATAAAATCCCATAAAGATGCGGTGTTCAAGTATATCAAGGAAAGCCGAAAAGACGGCCGGGAGACCCACAACCGATTTTGGATCAGTGCCGCATTAAAAGCGCAGGGGTACAACGTGTCGCCGGAAGATCCCCGAATCGCCTCGGCGGTCGAGTTGTATTTTTCGGCGTTTTACGATTTCTCCCGCCGGATACCGGGGACGCGGCGCATGCTGGAAGCGGTCAACGGGAAATATCGCGTGGGGCTTCTGTCCAATTTCACCCACCCTCCGGCCGCGGTGAAGATCCTGGAAACCGTGGGCCTTTCCTCGTATTTCGAAACGATCCTCATCTCGGGCGATCTGGGATACCGAAAACCCCATCCCCTGGTCTTCGAACGCCTGATCGAGGCAATGGGAGGGGACCCGGACAAGATCCTGTATGTCGGCGACGATCCGGAACCCGACATCGCCGGGGCGCTTCAGGCCGGGATCCAGCCGGTCTGGACCACCTATGTCCGCGATCACGGACTGCCTCTGGCGCCGGGCATCCAGTACAGCGACGGCGATTCGCCGCCGGCCGATGTTCCCCGTATTTCCACGTGGGACGATTTTATCGCTCTGCTGGATGAGCCGTGATGCCCACTGCCGTCCGGTGTCGCGGTTAAAACCGCTCCTGCGGGGGAGTGGAATTGCGTAGGCTCGGTTTTGTAGGAGCGGCTTTAGCCGCGGATTCGACTTGGCATGGATACGGCTCGCACAGCCGTGTTGTTTCACTGAAATGTTTTTTCTTTGCGTTTTTTTCATACGCCGCGTTTGCGGCCATATCGACAAGACATCATATGGAGCAAGAAGATTTTTATCAGATTCTGGGTGTAACCGAAAGCACCTCCGGTGACGAGATTCGAAATGCATACCGGCGGCTTGCCTTCCAGTACCACCCCGACCGAAACAAGGAAAACGCCGCCGCAGCCGAACGAATGAAGGCGATCAACGAGGCCTATGCGATCCTGTCCGATCCCCAAAAGAAAAAGACGTATGATTCCATGAAAAAAGCCTACGGATCAAACGCTTACGGGCAGTTCAGGCAAACCTATTCCCAACAGGACATCTTTCGCGGCTCGGATATCGATCAGGTCCTCGAAGAGATGGGAAAGCTGTTCGGTTTTCGGGGTTTTGATGACATTTTTAAGGAATTTTACGGGTCCGGATACCAGCATTTCAAATTTCAAAGAGCCGGCGGGACGGCCAAAGGTTTTGTTTTCAGGTTTTCGCCCGGCGGAAAGGCCGACCCCCGGCAGATGCCGAGGTCCCCGCATACACTGGGAAAACTGCTCAAGTACGGCATGGAAAAGATGTGGGGCGTGGAGCTTCCCGAAAAGGGAAAGGATCTATCCGACAGGATTACCATTTCAGCCGAGCGGGCCGTGACCGGGGGCAAAATACTCTATGTGAACCGCAGGAACGGCAAGGAGCTTCGCGTGACCCTGCCGCGCGGTGTCCGGCAGGGTCAGAAAATACGATTAAAAGGTATGGGCGAAAACGGAAAGGGCGGGGCGGATGCCGGAGATCTGTACTTGAGCGTCCGCATCCGAAAGCCCCTCGCTCAGAAAGTCAGGGATTTTTTTTCGAGGCAAGATTTACCAAAACGGAAACAATGAGATCCTTCCGTTCACCCTTCGACGGGCTCAGGGCTCAAGAGTCAGCGGGCGCGTAATAACACCGCTTGGGCGACATCACCTTCCCCTCTTTTTTCAGTTCGCTGATGGCCTTGGACACATCCTTGCTCTCTTCGCTGATCGCCTTGGCCACATCCCCCGGCCGGACCGGTTTTCCCGCTTTTTTCATTGCCGTGAGCACTTTCTTTTTCAAATCCGCCATGGTAAGTTTCCTTTGGTAGCCTGAATTTATTCCAT
>JAFDKD010000309.1 GCA_019307165.1 Deltaproteobacteria bacterium
ACCCGATTCTGGCGGTCCTATCAGGCGGCGTCATGCTCGGGGCGATCTTCATGGCCACCGACTATGTGACATCGCCCACCCAGCCGAAGGCCAAGCTGATGTTCGGCGTGGGGATCGGCGCGCTGACGGTCCTTATCCGATTGAAAGGCGGCTATCCGGAGGGTATATGCTACGCCATCCTGCTGATGAATCCTTTGACGCCCGCATTGGAGCAGTGGTTTAGGCCGGAGCGGTTCGCGCCCCAAAAAGGTGCCATAACATGAAGGAAACCCTACGAATAATTATTCGTCTGACCCTCTCCTGCCTGGTCGCCGCATTCTTCATGGGTGCGGTATTTACGGTCACGGACAAGGCCAAGAAGCACAACGAGCACCAAAACGTTCAGGACACCATGCTCAGCCTGCTGGGATACGGCAGGGCCAACCCCGCGCCCGCAGACCTCAAGATGGCCGCCCTCTACCGTTACATCGTCGATGACGGGGCCAACAAATACCTTGGATACATGGTGCCGGTTAAAAAGGACGGGGCGGAATCCTACGAATTCCTCATCATCGACCTCAAGGGGAATTACGTGGAGCGGTTTCCCCTGGACCTGTCACCGGAAGCCGCTGCCGAGGCCCCGACAAGGAAAGCCACCCTCAAGACCGTGTTGAAACCGCCCCGGACGTTTGTCTACGCCGACTCCGCCATATTCGCCGGACTGGGGGAACGCCGTCTGGCCTATCTATTGCCCGGCAAGTTTCCCGGCTTCAAAACCTTTATCCATGCCATGCTTGCCCTGGATCCGTCCTTTGAAATCATCGGCCTGGAAATCATGGAGCACGAAGAGGACCCCGGCCTGGGCGGGGAAATCGAACAGGATTACTTCAAAAACCAGTTTAAAAACAAGTCCTTTGACAAGCTGAAGGAAATCAAGGTCGTGAAGGAACCCCTGCCCCTGGAATACATGCACTATCTGGAGGCCCTTTCGGATCCGGATGGGGCCATTTCAAGAAAAGACATCGAGAAGATCCGGAACAAATACCAGGATTCGGACATCTATGCCATTACCGGGGCCACCATATCCAGCCGGGCCGTTACCTCGGGCGTCAAAAATATCGCCAAGAAATTTGCCTATCGGCTGCAGATACTGGACAGGGTCATCGACGATCAAGAATTGAATGCCGTTTTTTAAAGGAGGCAAAGCCCTTGCCGCTTAGAAAAAAAACCAACTCGGAATTGTTTATTAACGGCATCCTGAACGAAAACCCCATTTTTCGTTTGGCCCTCTCCATGTGCCCGGCCGTGGGAATCAGCACCACCGTAATGAATGGGGTCATGCTGGGTATCGCCGTACTGTTCGTCCAGGTTTTCTCAAGCTGCACGATCGCCGCCATTAAAAATTTCATCCACCCCAGGATTCGGATCCCCACCTACACCTTGACCATCGCCACATGGGTAACGGTCATCGACCTGGTGCTTGCGGCCTACATGCCCGTCGCCTACAAGGAAATGGGGATTTTCGTAAAACTCATCGTCGCGTTCGCCATCATCACCATGCGTCTGGAGATGTTCGCATCCAAGAACTCGGTCACCTCCTCATGCTGGGACGGGCTGGGCATGGGGTTCGGGTTCATGTTCGGCATGATGGCCATCGGTTTTGTGCGGGAACTGCTGGGCATGGGCACGATCCTGGGCCATGATGTCCTGGGATTCAGGCCGCTGCTGTTCTTTGTGCTGCCTGCGGCTGGTTTTTTCTGCGTCGGCATCATGATGGCCATGTTCAACTACATGGAGTTGGTCTATAACCGCCGGAAAAAGGAATCGAATTCATGAAAGCGCTCAGACTCCGATATTGGGTTCCGGCCTTGCTTCTCCCTATGATGCTGGTATTGCTGGCAGGGTGTGGATCCGAACATCCCTTTGTCAAGAAAACCGCCTTCAAGGACGCCACCGGCATTGTCATCACGTTTGCCGGGCCCGTAGACAAGTCGTGGGCCGAGGACCCGGCCAATTACCAGGTCTATGAAGAGCCCGACCCGGACATTCAATTAAAAATAAGTTCGGTCTCGCTCAGCCCGGACAGGACCACCGTCCTGCTCGAATTTGAAGAGGACCTGAATCAGAACGAACCGCATATTCTGACCGTAAACGGCATCATCTCCGGCGGCAGGGACCTCGGTACCGCCCTGGTCAGTGTGAAGAAGCTTTACCTTGGATATCTGTTTTCGGTGCTGATCGGCGCCATGATCATCAACAACTTTGTCTTTACCAAATATCTCGGCCTCTGCGTATTTTTCGGGACCTCGCAGCGAACGTCGACGGCCGTGGGCATGGGCATCACCTTTACGCTGGTCATGGTGGTCAGCGCCATGATGGCGTGGTTTCTCTATCAGTTTGTACTGAAGCCCTTCCGCCTGGATTACCTTCAGATCGTGGTATTCATCGGCCTGGTCTCTCTTTCTGTTCAGGCCGTGGACACCATTCTGAGAAAGGTGAACCCGGCCCTGTTCAAGGCATTCGGGGTTTACCTGGTTTTGGTGATCGCCAACTGCATTATCATTGCGGTGCCGCTGATACTTGCGGACAACGAGTACAATGCGTTTGAGAGTTTCATGCTGGCCTTGGGCGCCGGGCTGGGGTTCCTGGTGGCGCTTTTCTTGATGTCGTCGGTCCGGGAACGGCTGGAACTGGCCAATGTCCCGACCACCTTCCGGGGCCTGCCCATTGCGTTTGTGGTGGCCGGTCTTTTTGCGCTGGCGTTCATGGGTTTTTCCGGCATGTCTATCTTTTAATTTTTTTATCCGCCTCAGGCGGATAAAAAAAGGGGTATAAATGGATCCGGTTCTAATCAAAATGGCCCTTATCGGGCTGGTCGTCCTGGGCTGCATCGGTCTGTTTTTCGGCATCGGTCTTGCCCTTGCCGCCCACAAATTCGCAGTGGAGGCCAATCCGAAGGTCGAAGAGGTCCTTGAGGTCCTGGCCGGGGCCCAGTGAGGCGGCTGCGGCTTCCCTGGATGCGAAGCATATGCCGAGGCAGTGGTCAATGACCCTGATGTCCCCACGACACTCTGCTTTCCCGGAAAAGCCGAGGTGGCGGAGGAGGTTGCGGTCCTGACCGGCAAAAAACTTACGGCCGTCGAGAATCGGATCGCCGCCGTGCGCTGTTCCAGAGCCGAAGGTAAAAACCTGAAAAAGGAGAAATACGTGGGTTACGTCTCCTGCGCCGCCGCAAGTCTGGCATTTGGCGGCCCCATGTCCTGCCGATTTGCGTGCGTAGGACTGGGAGACTGCGCCGGGGCCTGTCAATTCGACGCCATCACGATATTCGACGACTTTCCGGTTGTGGACCCGGCCCTGTGCGTTGCCTGCGGCGCCTGCGTTCGCGAATGTCCGAAAGACATCATTGAGTTGATACCGACCGAGGCCAGGATATGGGTCCCCTGCGGGACCCGGGACCCGGGAAAAACAGTCAAAGAGGTGTGCGGCGTCGGTTGCATTACGTGCCGCATGTGCGTTAAGGTGTGTCCCGCCGAAGCGGTCACCCTGGAAAACGGTCTGGTACATATTGACCACAAGGCATGCATGGCGTATGGTCCCGAGTGTGAAGAAATCTGCATGGAGAAATGCCCCACCCATATTTTTCGCAGATTTGAGCCGCAGACCGCGACGGGACGAGACGATCAAGCCGTCGCTGCCTGAAGGAATTTTTTGACATTGTCAGGAGGAATACCATGAAAAGAGAGCATCCTTCATCCCATTGTCCGAAACGCATGGATCGAAGGTCGTTTCTTAGGCTATCCGGCCTCCTCGGGCTCGGGGTTGCGTCCGCGGGCGTGTTGCCCGCCGCGGCTGAAGCCGTCAAGTTCAACCGAAAGACCTATAAGGTTTCCAAAACCCGCCTGGCCATGGGCACCTTTGTCTCCATGACGCTGGTCCATTCCTCCCGGGACCAGGCGGAACAGGCCATGGGCCTGGCATTTGAGGAAATTGACCGTCTGAACCGGACGCTCAGCCGTTTTGATGGCGCGACCGCAGTAGCTCACTTGAATAACGAGGGCTTTCTTGCGGACATCCCGCCCGAGGTCGCCACGTGTATGAAACGGTCCCTCGATTTCTACCGTGTCAGCCGGGGCAATTTCGACATCACGGTCAAGCCCCTGGTGGACCTCTTCAAGGCGTCGTTTACGGCGGGTGGAAGCGTGCCCCCTTCGGAAAAGCAACTGGAGGAAGCCGTTCGGCTGGTAGGTTCGGACAAAATCGCCCTGGACGGCAGATCCATCCGTTTCAAGGAGCCGGGCATGGGCATTACCCTGGACGGCATCGCAAAAGGCTTTATCGTAGACAGGGCCTCAAATGTCCTGACGGAACAGGGTATCGAAAATCACTTGATCAACGCCGGCGGGGACATTCGGACCATGGGTGTGCGACAGGACAAAAAACCCTGGGGCATTGCCATCCAGGACCCGCAGAAAAAAAGAAACTATCCGGATGTCATTCATATGAACGAAGGGGCCATCGCCACGTCGGGCAACTACGAAGTCTTTTACGATCGGGAAAAGATGTTTCACCACATCGTCGATCCCACAACCGGATTATCTCCGGCGTGGAACACGAGCGTGTCGGTCGTTGCCCGCACGGCCATGGATGCCGACGCCCTGTCCACGGCCGTTTTCGTGATGGAACCGGAACGGAGCATGCGCTTTATCGATTCGCTCAGCCGCTGCGAGTGTCTGGTGATCCCCAAAGAGGGTGAAATGCTTACGTCCTCGGGCTGGAAACGCCCCGCCATATAAAGGTTTCGATTTTTTCGACAAGCGCGATCAGGCTGGGAGGGTCTGTCGCCGAAACGGCGACCCCTCCCATTTTTTCGGCCAACATGCGGGACTCCCCGGGAGGCATCAAGTCCGCTTTGTTCAGGACCAGGAGCCTGGGGATGTCCTGAAGTTCCAGTCTCTCCAGAATATCCTCGACCG
>JAFDKD010000310.1 GCA_019307165.1 Deltaproteobacteria bacterium
GCGAAAAAGATTTCGAAATTTTTCTAAATTTTGTCGGGTTTCAGAGAAACTAATAAGTCTTAATAATTCCAACTGCCTGTAATTATATCATTTATCAAAAATATATGATGATGGCATATTTTATGCGAAAGCTTGACTATTAATTTATATTTTGAAGACTATCTGATTAGGTTACTCGAAAAACGATAAAAAACTCAGGAAATCAACGTAAAGATTTTAGTAAAAAATAAAAAATACTTGACATAAATTTTTTCATTATATATCTAGTGCCACTAATTGCCATATTATCCCCACCCCACCGCATGAAATTACATCTGCCTTTCAAAATGTGACAGCGTGCTGTTTTTGGGTTAAAGGATCCATCTCTGGAGTGAATCGATTGTATTACGGAAAAGCAACAAAACCCGTAGAGATAAAGGAATTAAGGATAGAAGACATCCATTTGAGATTCGGCGGGGTTCAGGCCCTGAGAGACGTCACCATTGATCTGTCCGAACGGGCCATCCTGGGCATTATCGGCCCCAACGGCGCGGGCAAGACCAGCATCATGAACTGTATCAGCGGGTTCTACCGCCCGCAAACGGGCCGCATAACCTTCGGGGGGATGGACATCACCCGCTTCCCTTCTCATAAGATCGCCCAGTTGGGCATTGCCCGTACGTTTCAGAACATCGCCCTGTACACGGGCATGAGTGTTCAGGACAATATCATGGCCGGCCGGCACGTGCTGATGAAGCGTGGCTTTTTATCCGGCGGCATTTACTTCGGCCTGGCCAGGCAGGAGGAAATCGAACATCGCAGGGCCGTGGAGGAGATTATCGACTTTTTGGAGATCACTGCCCTCCGTAAGGCCATCACCGGTATGCTGCCTTACGGGCAGCGCAAACTGGTGGAGTTGGGCCGGGCCTTGGCCCTGGAGCCCAAGGTCCTGCTGCTCGACGAGATCATGGCCGGTATGAATGCCAATGAAAAAGGGGATGTGGCCCGGTTCATCATTGACATCTTCGAACTGAAGGGCATCCCCATCATTTTAGTGGAGCACGATATGGGTGTGGTGATGGACATCTGCGACAGGGTGGTCGTCCTGGACTTCGGTGAAAAAATCGCCGAGGGAACCCCGGATGAGATCAAGGCTGACCCCAAGGTCATCGCCGCTTATCTCGGGGGCAAGAAGGGAGTATAGCATGGCCGAGGCGGAATACCAGACCATTTCCCAGTTGTTCGTTCAGACCTGCGAACGATTCGGCGATCGCAAAGTGGCCATGCGCAAGAAACTGTTCGGCATCTGGCAGAGCTATTCCTGGAAGGATTATTACGACCAGGTCAAGTACTGCTCTCTGGGTTTGCGCTCCCTGGGGTTCGACAAGGGTCACAAAATAGCCATCATTGGCGACAACGACCTGGAATGGGTCTGGGCTATGTTTGCGGCCATGGTCAGCGGTGGGGTCTTGGCTGCCGGGGCTTATCCGGACTCCAATTTGGACGAACTCAAGTACATCATCGACCATTCGGAGGCCACCTTCGTGGTGGCCGAGGACCAGGAGCAGGTGGACAAGATGATCGAACTCAAAGCCGACCTGCCGAACATCAAACGGGTCATCCATTGGGACCCAAAGGGTCTTTGGAACTACGACGATCCGTGGCTGCTGGGTTTCGAGGACCTGCTGGCTCAGGGCCGGGAATATGAAGACGAGCATCCAAAGGCCTTCCATCAGGCGGTGACGTCCTGCAAAAGCGAAGACCTTGTCGCGTTGTATTACACCTCGGGCACAACCGGACTGCCCAAGGGCGCCATGTGGACGCACAGGGGTCTGTTAGCCGCCGGGGCCAACATTCTGGATGTGATCCCGCCGCGGGAGGGCGACGACCTTTTCTGCCTGGCACCTCTGTCCTGGATTCCGGAAATCCTGATGAACCTGATTCCCTCCATGATGAGCGGGGCGGTGGTCAACTTTCCCGAGGAGCCGGAGACCGTGCCGGAAGATTTGAGGGAGATCGGCTACCAGATCGGTTTCATCGGCATCCAGGCCATTCAAGCTCAAATTTCCGAGATTCAGGTCAAAATCCTCGGGGCCGGACGGTTGAAGCGCTGGACGTACGACCTTTTCACCCCGGTCGGCCTGAAAGTTAACGCCATGCGGGAACAGGGCAAACCCATTCCCTTCCTGTGGCGCTTCCTGTACTTTTGCGGCTACTGGGCCCTGTACCGCCCTATACAGGACAGCCTGGGTTACAAGCGAGCCCGGGCCTTGCTGACCGGTGGGTCGGCTTTGGCCCCGGACGCCTTCCGCTACTTCCGTTCCATCGGCATCCCCCTGCTTAACGCTTACGGCCTGACGGAATTTAACCCAATCGCCTCGCAGCGGCCGGGGATGGTCAGCGTGGAAAGCGCCGGCATTGCCTCCACCGGTTCGGAGATTAAAATTTCCGAAACAGGCGAAATCCTGGCCCGGGGGCCACAGATGACCATCGGCTATTACAAGAATCCCGAAGCCACGGCCGAACTCATCGACGAAGACGGCTGGCTGCACACGGGAGACGCCGGGTTTTTCAATGAAGACGGCGAGCTGGTCATCATCGACCGGGTCAAGGACCTGATGAAACTCAATAACGGCCAGGTCTTCTCGCCCATGTACATCGAGAATAAATTAAAGTTCAGCCCGTACATACGGGAGGCGGTGTCCCTGGGCAACGACCGGGACTTCGTTAGCGCCCTGGTCAGCATCGACTATGTTTCCCTGGGCAAATGGGCGGAGGACAACCAGATCGTTTACACCACCTTCACCGACCTGTCCCAAAAGGACGAGGTCTACGACCTGATAAAGGAGGAGGTGGTGGGCCGGGTCAATCCGGACCTGCCGCCGGAGTCCCGGATCAAGAAATTCACCCTGCTGGCCAAGGAACTGGACGCCGACGACGCGGAGCTGACCCGGACCCGCAAACTGCGACGCTCGTTCGTGGCCGGACGGTACAAGGAATACATCAATGCCCTGTACGGCGGACAGTCGGAGCACACGGTCGCCTTTACGGTCAAACTCCAGGACGGCCGGGAAACTGAAATGAAAAGCCGGGTCAAGATCATCACCGTGGATTGAGGAGGAGGATATGATCTTCTTTTTTCAAATTTTGGTTAGCGGGATTGCGGTCGGTGGGGTTTACGCCCTGGTGGGCCTGGGATTGGTTTTGATCTACAAATCGACCGGCGTTTTGAACATCGCCCAGGGGGCGGTGGTGATGATGATGGCTTTTATCACCTATTGCCTGAGTGTTCAGGCCGAACTCCCTTTCCTGCTGGCCATCCTGATCAGCCTTTTGTTGGCCATGCTCCTGGGTTTTCTCGTCGAACGCCTGTGCCTGAGGCCCATGATTGGCCAGCCATTGTTTTCCACGATCATGATGACCATCGGCATCATGTTGATTCTTCAGTCTATTCCGGTTATGATCTGGGGCACGTCACTGAAGGCTTACCCCAAGTTTTTGCCGGACCAGTCCTATAATATCGGCGGCGTGCTGATTTCTCCGGATTACCTGTGGGGGTTTGTCATCTCCCTGGCGCTTTTCTCGGCTTTCGTCCTCTATTTTCGTTACAGCCGGGCCGGCATCGTCATGCGGGCCGTGGCCGACCACCAGATGGCTGCCCAGTCCATGGGAGTAAACATCAGCCGTGTATCGGGGTTCGCCTGGGCTTTTTCCTGCCTGGTGGCCTCAGTCGGCGGGGTGGTCCTGGCCACGATCACCAGTGTCGGCATTTTCCTGAGCCCCATCGGGCTGAAGGCCTGGCCGGCGGTTATTATCGGGGGGCTGGATTCCATTCCCGGGGCCCTGATCGGCGGGATTATCGTTGGTGTACTGGAAGGTATGAGCGGCGGGTACCTGGAAAACGTATTCATAGGCATCAAGGATGTGGCCCCTTACGTCATTCTCCTGGTCATCCTGCTCATCAAGCCTTACGGTCTGTTCGGACTGAAACGTATCGAAAGGATTTAGTGCATGAAACGACTTCCCAGCGGTATCTACAATGAAACCTACGCACAGGATATGGCGGTCATCCGGACCAAGGCCCACTGGTTCTGGACCGTTTTGGCGCTGGCGGTTTCCTTTTGCCTGCCGCTGATTGTCAGCGCAACGGTCTTGCAGTTAGTCATCAAAATCGCCATTTACATCCTGGCGGCCATCGGGCTGAACATCCTGGTGGGTTATGCGGGCCAGGTCTCTATGGCCCATGCGGCCTTCATGGCCCTGGGGGCCTACACGGCGGCCATTTTGAACAACCACGGCGTGCCTTTCACGTTGGGCATCATCGCAGGCGGCTTTCTGGCCGGGGGTATCGGCATCATCGTCGGCTTCCCCTCCTTGCGCATTAAGGGCTTCTACCTCATCCTGGCCACCATGGCCGCCCAGTTCTTGATCATCTACGTCATCGAGCACTGGGGGTCGCTGACCGGCGGCATGTTCGGCCTGGAAGCCGGGATTCCCGAGCTGTTCGGGTTCGACCTGAGCAGCGACCAGGCCATGTACGAAGTGACGTTGATCTTTTTGATAGCCGGGACCTTTTTCGCCCAGAACCTGTCGCGGACGCGGACGGGGCGGGCCCTGGTGGCCGTGCGGGACAGCGATCTGGCGGCCGAGGTCATGGGTATCAGCATCGCCAGATACAAACTGATTGCCTTTTTCATCGGTTGTTTTTACGCCGGCGTAGCCGGGGCGCTGATAGCCAACTGGATGGGGGCCATTACAACGCACCTGTTCCACATGAATCTGTCAATCTGGCTGTTGGCCTATTGTTTGATCGGGGGATTGGGGCACAACTTGGGGCCGTTTCTCGGCGTGCCCATTCTGGTCCTGATATCGGAGGCCCTGACCGCAATGACCACGGCCCTTTCAGCCGAGTTTCCCTGGCTGTTGACGGCCATCATCCCCCTGCATGACCTGATCTACGGTCTTGCCATCGT
>JAFDKD010000311.1 GCA_019307165.1 Deltaproteobacteria bacterium
TGTCGTAGTTGCCGGTACTATAGTCATACACCAGCACACCACTGGCAGCGGTGCCGACCACCAGCTCAAGCTGGCTATCTGTATCCAGATTCGCGAGAGCCAATGAAGTCGTGTCCGTCGTTCCGCCAAAGTCGTTCTGGGTGAAACTGCCGCTGCCGTTGTTCAGGTACAGCCGGTCCTGCCCCTCGGCAATACCGACCACCAGGTCCAGATCGCCGTCGACATCCACGTCCCCGAGGGCCAGGGCAGTTGTCTTGGTGTCGCCATCCTCTACCGCCGATTTGACGACAGTAAACTCACCTGTCAAAATACCTGTGACAGGAGGACCCTTGATAAAATTAGAGAAATTAAACAGGAAGATGTCATCATCGTCGGTCCCGACGATCAGTTCCAGTTCGGCATCGCTGTCAACATTGCCCACGGCGAGGGCCGTAGTCTTGTAGTTGTCGCTGCTGATCTCCCTGCCCTTGAGCAGTTTTCCTTCACCGTTGTTCAGGTACAGAAGATCCGGCTGCTCGTAATTGCCGATAAACAGATCGTCCCAACCGTCCTGGTTGACGTCGGCGACTACCACGTCACGGGTGGCGTAGGCAAAGGCCGGATCGTGGCTGCCGCTGGATGGGTTCAGACCATCCAGGGTCTTCTGGGTTAAGGTCTCCGCCTCGATCTTGACATCCTGGCCGGTCAATCGCGCCCCCATGCCGATGTCCACCGTGGCCTCGCTCTGCCGCCAGTTGAAACCATCGATGCCTAAAAACTCCCAGGTCTTCAATGCCTCGTCATAGGCAGTCAATTCCACATTCCCAGCGGCGTTCCCTGCATCGGCATGTGCCAGAATACTGGCGTCCGCGCCGACGATGATATTTGAACCTTCCAGGATGATGTTGCCGGATTTACCGGTAGAAGTAGCATCCCAGTGGTTCGCCCCTGCCGCCACCTGCCGGCTGGAAATCACGGCGCCGTTTTCCACAATTACGTTGCCGAGCTCCCCCACGGCCCTGCCCTGCAGAGTAATCGTACCGGTGGCGTTGATTTCGATGTCGGTCAACCCACCGCCGCCGATGAAACCGTCGATCAAGACATCACCGTCCACGTATAAGGTCAGAGTGTCCTGACCCCCGGCGGAATTGCCTGTGATATTGTGCAGAACCAGATTACCGCCGTAGGATTCAGCCTCTGTATCGAAGGATGGCCAGAAATCCGTAACCACACCCTCAACGTTACCGAGAATATCGATCTCAATCAGATTAGTTACCGTGGGCGCAATCAGGCTGGGCGTAGGAGCAACATAGGGGGAAAATGTCCCGAATGTGAACGACGTTGTTGTGACATGGGTGTCGGTGGTGGGTGCATCGTCGAGGTCCGGGAAGGCTACACCGAAGTTTTCCCAGTCAATGAAGAGTTCTCTGAAAACCGGATAGCGCAGGGCATTGCTCTCCCATAGCGGAAAGTTTCCGGTCCCCATAGCATAGTCAATATCCTGCCAGTCCGTGTAGACCTTGAAGAGGCCGCTATCCAGGAAAACGCTGTATCCTTCCTTGTATTCGAATTTGTCGGATTTGCTGGCGTGAACCTTGTCCACGCGCCTGACAAACCATTTGGAACCGGCCGTCTTCTGCTCCACAACGAAGCTGGTGGGCAGACTCTTGGCAATCTCGGTCCGGTAGACATCCTCTAACAGGAGGCGGTTGAGGCGCAACAATCTTTCCCCAGTTAAAGCGCTGCCGGGCAGGTGAAGATCAAGCAGAGTTTTGGTTTCGGCGGATAAAATGACGCCGGCAAACCGTGAACCACTGTAAAGCCCCGTGTCGGTTTGGATGAGATGGCTCAAATTTTCGGCCAACAGTTCCAGAAGGGGCTCGGGATCGTTGGTGGGGGTCATAAAGGTTGTCCGGACACTTTCGGGCAACTGCGTCCAGATATATTTAGACACAGGATCAAAATCCAATAACAAAATCAAATTTTTAATTAAATTGTCGATAGTGGGATCGCTCAAGTCCAGCGGATCAATACCAAATATCTTGAGAAAGTCTTCGCTAAAGTCTGTAATAAGATCCTTAAATGCGTCTATCGCCTCTTGGGCAACTTCCGTCGTACCCTCAGGCAGCGAAAATTGTCCCAGCACTAATCGGTTAACCATGGGGATATTCGCCAGGACAAGTGGTATGGAACTATCTTTGAAATCGTGCACAGAGAAATACGAATCACTGATACCGTTTTTGGCAAACAAGTCCAGCATTTCCTGGGGTACCATGCCGGGAATCGTATCTGGCACACCGTTCAGCGCAGTTATCCAACCAGCCGTCGAGCCAGCTTCAGAGGAGTCAAACAGCATATGTAACGATTCCTTGTACCTTATGGCGTCCTCATTAGTGATGTACCCCGGATCCGCATCGGTGATGATCGGGATCACTGGGGGGGCAACGACCTTCTCGATGTAAACACGACCCGCGATCACATCCAGTTCTTCGTCCACGTCATCTTTCAATATGACGCTCAGGGTTTGGCCGACTACAAGAGTGATTGGTACACCCGCACCAAGGGGTTCAAGCCTTTCCCAGGACTCAAGCCAGTTCTTACCGTTGATCTCACGTTCAAAATCCACATCATCCGGAGCCGTGGTCTGATCGACATATATGGGTCCGGGGCCGCCTATTTGTGCACAATTCACCCATATCTCATACGGTGCCGCTTTGGAGGCGAACTGGTAAATGGTGGCCCGCCAATCCGTATAAACCCTGTAATTGCCGGCCTCCGTAGCAGTGAATTTCCACTCGACCGTATTTTCGACCAAGGGATCATCGGCTGTTCCCGTGTGAGAGCGATAAAACTCGGTGAGGGTGGTGGCGCTGTCCTGGCGCCAGGCATGGTCGCCGTCGATGGTGGTCAGCCACAGATCCGAATAGATCGGCTGTTGGTAAAAAGGCGTCTCGGTTACACCCACAAGCTGATCGAAAGCATCGGTGACCCCGGAGAGTGTGGCGGTTAGGATATTGCCGCCGTGGTCGCCATTTAGCGTTGCTGCGGCTTCAAAGTCGTAATACTGTCCGGCCGGGAGCAGATCTGAAAGCAACTTACTGATGGTTTTTGGCTGAATGCCGGAGAGAGAGAGAGGATCTTCTTCCTGGAGCAGAAGCATTTTGGCCGTGGTTACCGTGTTGGCATAAGCGGCAAACTTCTCCTTGTCAAACTCCACGTTTTCCAGCAGCCCCCCGCGAGCGCCTTCATGATAAATAGTCCTTATATACTTTGCGCTCTCTTCTTTATCGCCGGTGGGATTCTCAACGCCATATTGTTTGACCTGGACATAGTCGGGAATGCCGGTTACCTCATCGACAAAGGGAAAGGGGTAATGGTGGTCGCTGTCCCCGAACCCTAAATATTCATCCAATTTTTCCCGGTCCGTGGACTTGAACATATCAAACTTTGCGAACCGGCCGATTTGCCCCGGATCACTCGTCGCGTCGTAGGTTCCATATCCGTTTGAATTCACATCGATCAGGAAATAATCGTCGTGCACCTCGGTAATAAGATGCCCGTTTTGCTCAGAGTCATTGATGTTCACGTTCAAGTCACTCCAGGGCGAGGCCTCATCGATGCCCATAATGACGACGCGGTCACCCTTCTCCATGGTGTGCCCATCCCAGTCAACTCTGGTGGTCGCTCCAGCTATAAGCCCCTGGATATCCGTCGGGTAGAGGATCTCGATGCTCTTAATGTCCAGTTTCCCGGAAGACAAGGAATCTAGGTATTCGAACAGTTCAATATCGAATCCAAAGAGGTCCATTACGATATTGCGGAGCACCTCTTTGGCCATTTTCTTAAAATATTCCTTGAAGAAATCCATGATCGGATCGAGTGGGTTCACATCCCCCAACAGTTCCCGGGTCGGCTCGATGACCTGGCTCTCGAGCTCCGTCAGGAAACCCTGGAGTTCGGTCCTCAGCTCCCCAAGCTTGTGGGGCATCCCGAACATGGGCAAGAGATACTGATTGATGAACGAGTCGTCGGTTTTTTGGTCGTTGTTGGGGTCGTCGAGCTCGTCGAAGATAACACTGAGGATTCCGACATCATTCTCAAAATCGGCTCGCCGGTCCAAGTACAGGAAATCCGGGTCGGCAACATCCGCGCCGTAGCTGGCGCCGCCCTCGTTCTGCACGTCGCGTTTGCTCTGGGGGTCGAACAGGGCCCGTGACAGCGCCAGACCCAAATCCGCCCAATGGCTCAACCCCACATCGATGTTGTGAATCCAGTAGTGCAGGTACTCGGCCGGGGCCGCGGTGAATACCTCAGCGAGTTCTTTCAGGTCAGCCCCGGTGACCTCTTCGCCGGAAGAGATCTTTCCGAACAGTTCCTTGACTCTATCGGAAATCTTTTCGCCAAGCTCCGTTAAGTCTTCGAGCAGGTCGTCCTTTAGCTGATCCATGTCGAAAACGCCATCAAGGTCTTCGCCCCGTAGCAGCCTGTTGCCGGCCTCAATAATGTCATCTACCAAGTCTGCCAGCAGCTCTAACGGTTCACCGCCGGCAGGCGGACCATTATAAGGCGATAACAATAAATCTCGCGACGTTTTGGCCAGCAGGTCACGCAGGCCGATAAACGCATCAATGAGCAGGCCGCGGGATTTTTCCGCCCTGTAGAAATTCAGCTCGGAAACAGAGGTTTGCGTACCCAAACCATCCTCTGATATTTTTGTTTTTGTATCCAAGCGCAGGATAAAGTCGGTGTAGTCACTGGTGACTCTCCATACGTTGGTTTCGATCAGGGTAACCTCCGGAACAGACACCAGGATGTAGTCGCGGAATTCGTTTTCCAGATTATTTGTAAGGCTCGGTATCGTGTCGTTCAGTGCTGTGATGTAAGCTGCTGGCGGATCGGAGATACTCTTTAACAACGTTTCTTTTTGACCCGGAAGATCC
>JAFDKD010000312.1 GCA_019307165.1 Deltaproteobacteria bacterium
GAAGGTTTTGGACTGCCTGTACAGATGTGTTTGCTTTTTTAGAAGCAAGAGGCGTGCCGGGACGGTGTCCACCCAGAAACGGCTCTTTTTCTGATGAGCTGTGTTCTCCGCGGGTTTCCGCCTGCGATGTAAACACAGGGCGCATGGCGCAAGGTGCAAGGCGCAGGGCACAAGGCGCAGGGAACGAGGAACAAGGCACAGGGAACGAGGAACGAGGAACAAGGCACAGGGAACAGGGAACGAGGCACCAGGCACAAGGCACAAAGCACAAGGCCAAGGGCAAAGGATTTATCCTGCTTGAAGAAAAGTAGGGTTTTACCCTGAGCCCTAAGCCATATGCCCTTAGGCGAATCCCTTCGCTTGCATTTATAGGCCAAAAAGTGGATACTTTCTATTCAGCGAGGTATACAGATGGATAGAAAATATCCATACTTCCGGTTTTCGGGTTTGAAGTCGCCATTTTCTCACGCCCAAAAAAAATACACGGCCGTTCGTCAGGACCGTGCCGGGGCGGCGCGGGAAAAAACGGGATTCGCAGGAGGACATTCAGGCGTGCTGGCACCGCTTTTGCTCTTACCGATTCAGGGGAAATAGGCTCGCACCTCTTTTCCGGGTCCGCTTGCCATGCCGACGGCTTCAAAAAAGGCATTATGAAAAATCAGCGCAAAGCATATTTCTGGGTGGGCGTTTCTCCCTGGATGATCCTGGGACCGGTCCTGATTCTGGTGCCTATTTTCGTTTTCATGACCATCCAGGCCCTGAACCGGCAAAAGGAGGCCACCGTACGGCTTCTTTCGGAAAAAGGCGCCGCCCTCATCAGGTCCTTCGAGGCCGGGACCCGCATGGGTTTGAAGGGCATGTACGGCGAAGGCTTCAAAATACAGCGCCTGCTTATGGAGACGGCTCAGCAGCCGGATATCGTGTATCTGCTGGTCACGGACCTCGAGGGCACGGTTCTGGCCCACAATGACCTGGCGCGTATCGGAAGGACCTATGGGACGGATCTCGATCTGGGGCAGGTTTCGCGCGCCGGAAAGGTGGGATGCCGACAGGTGGGCGGCAGCGGGGACCTTGAGGTTTTTGAGGTGTTCAGGCGCTTTGAGCCCATTCGGAAACCCGCGAAAAATCAAAGAGGGATGGCGAGAGGCGAATTCCGCATCCGTCAAGATTCGGAGGGCGTAGCGGAAAAACTGATATTCATAGGCCTGGACATGGCGACCGTGGAAGCGGCCAGAAAGGAAGACGTCCGGCATACCCTGATCATGGCCTTGACGCTGCTGCTGGTAGGGTTTGCCGGCATGGTCACGCTTTTTCTGGCCCAGGCGTATCGCACCACCCGCACCTCTTTGTCCCGGGTGCAGGCATTTTCCGACAACCTGGTAAAGAACATGCCCATCGGGCTTCTGGCCGTTGACGGGGAAGGGCATATTGCCTCGTTCAACCAGACGGCCGAGTCCATTTTGCAGATGCCCAACAGCGAGGTCCTGGGCAAAGCGCCCGAAGCCGTACTGCCGATCCCCTTTCGGGGCCTCGGCGATGAACTGAAGCGGGACGGACGTCTCATTAACCGCGAAATCGCATGTCAACGGGCCGATGGCGTCCGGATTCCCCTTGAGATTATTGCCACCGCCATTGAAGACGAAAGGCGGTCCCATCAGGCATATGCCGTGCTGTTCAGGGACCTGAGCGAGATCCGGCGGCTCAAGGAAGAGGTGGCACGCAGCCAGAGACTGGCTTCCATCGGGCGGCTGGCCGCCGGCGTGGCCCATGAAATTCGCAACCCGTTGAGTTCCATCAAGGGGTTCGCGACCTATTTCAAGCACCGTTACAAGGATGTGCCGGAGGACCAGAATACCGCTGAGATCATGATCCAGGAAGTGGAACGGCTCAATCGCGTTATCGGCGAGCTTCTGGAATTCGCCCGCCCCATGCATCTTCAGAATCGGCGCGTCGACGTGAAGGAACTCATTGCGCATTCCTCTCGATTGATCCAGGGGGACCTTGCCGGTAAGCGCATGCACCTGGATGTGCGGTTGCCTTCGGATATCGCCACGGTCAGCGTGGACCCGGACCGGGTGAACCAGGTGCTTCTCAACCTGTACCTGAACGCCATGGACGCCATGGGTGACGGCGGCGCCCTGAGCGTCGATGTCAGGCGGCCCACCGGGACAAACGACATGGAAATCGTGGTCGCGGATACAGGCAGCGGCATCGGCGAGGCGGACCTGGCCCAGATTTTCGATCCCTATTTTACGACAAAATCATCGGGGACCGGCCTGGGGCTGGCCATCGTACACAAGATTATGGAAGCCCACGGCGGCGAGGTCCGTGTCCGGAGCAATTCCGGCCGGGGGACGACCGTAACCCTCTATTTCCCCGATTCAGCGGAGGTTTAACATCTATGACAGGCACAAGCACCGTATTGGTGGTTGACGACGACCAGGCCCACAGGACCATGCTGCGGACCCTCATCACCGGATGGGGGTACGGGGTGGAGGAAGGCGAGGACGGCGGCGATGCGATCCGCAAAGCTCAGGAACGTCCCTATGATCTGATCCTGATGGATATTCGGATGCTTGAGGTGTCGGGCCTGGAGGCCCTGGCCGAAATCAAGGATTATAACCCGGCTATCCCGGTGATTATCATGACGGCCTTTTCATCGGTCGAGACGGCCGTGGAGGCGTTGAAGAAGGGCGCTTACGATTATCTCACCAAGCCCCTGGATTTCGACGAACTGCAGATGGCCATGGAACGGGCCATGGATCACAGTCAACTGAAACAAGAAAACCTGTTGTTGCGCGAGCGCCTGGGCGCCCAGTTCGACCTGCAGAACATCATCGGGCGGAGCGAGGCCATGGTGCGTCTTCTGGAAACCGTCGCCCAGGTGGCGCCGTCCGAAGCTACGGTGCTGATCACCGGCGCATCGGGAACGGGCAAGGAATTGATATCGGGAGCCATCCACTTCAACAGCCCCCGGAAAAAGGGGGCGTTTATCAAAATGAACTGCGCGGCCGTGACCGAAACCCTCCTGGAATCCGAGCTTTTCGGCCACGAAAAGGGGGCCTTTACCGGGGCGCATCGCCGCAAGGAGGGGCGTTTTCGGCAGGCCGACGGGGGAAGCATTTTTCTTGATGAGGTCAGCGAAATGTCGCTGGGCATGCAGGTGAAGCTGCTTCGGGTGCTTCAGGAGAGAGAAATCACCCGTGTGGGGGGGGAGGAGACCCTTAAGGTGGATGTCCGGGTTATCGCCGCTACCAATAAAGACCTGCTCAAGGCGGTCAAGGAGGGGGAATTCCGGGAAGACCTTTACTATCGGTTGAACGTGGTGGCCCTGAACGTACCGTTGCTCACGGATCGGAAAGAGGACATTCCTCTGTTGGCGCAGCATTTCCTGGCTGTTTTTGCGGAGAAAAACCAGAAGCGCATGAGGGACCTCACGCCCCAGGCCATGGACCGCCTGCTGAAATACGACTGGCCGGGCAACGTCAGGGAATTGATGAATGTGATGGAGCGGGCCGTGGTCCTTTCCAGGTCCGAATATGTGGATGAGGACGTGCTGCCGCTATCCATTCAGGGAAATGGAGAATCCGAGCCCGCCGACGCCCTCAAGGCATCCCCCGTGGCAAACGGCCGCCTGGCGGATGTGGAAAGGACCGCCATCCTGGAGACCTTGGAATCCGCCGGCGGAAACAAGAGCGAGACCGCCCGGCGCCTGGGCATCACCCGCAGGACCCTGCACCAGAAGCTGAAGAAATACGGGGTGATGGAATAAGACATTGAACATTGAACATTGAAGATTGAAAATTGGAGATCAGTTAGTTGTTGTTCAAATCCCCAAATTGCCCCTCGACAGGCTCAGGGCGAACGGTGCAGGGAAAAGGAATTATTGAGAATATCGAATATTGAACAAGGAATGTCGAATGTCGAAGTAAAGTGTGAGCGGCATGGCGCCTACCGATCATCAAGCGTGTCTACGACATGAAAATGCACCCTGGGGTCCAGGGATTCGGCCGCGCGGGCGAAGGCATCGGTCGATGCAGGATCTATTTTTCCTACAACCACCAGACGAAAACGGTTCAAGACCCGCCTGTCCCTTTCCCGGAGGCCCATTTCCAGGATTTCATGGACGGTTCTTTCCAGAGACAGGGCATCGCCGGCGTCCATTATCCACACCAGCAGTTTGCCTCCCATGATGAGTTGCACCATGGGTGCGGGTCCCTCCATCCGGATTCGGATCCGGTAATGCTCGAAGACCGAATCCGGGCAATCGCATCCCAGGCGGCCCCTGACCAGCCGGGCAGCTGCGCCTTTTTTCGCCAGCAACCCCATCCATTCTTTTATGTTTTCAACCGCCAACTTTCCACCTCCCGCCTTCACCCTTTCACCTTCTCCCTCTTGTGAAACTTCCTTGGGTTGCGGGTTGCACGGAGGTTAGGTTTCTCTCGCAAAGAACGCAAAGGTCGCCAAGACAAGGGCATTCGTTGTCGTTGTCGTAATCGACGTACGGCGCCCAACTTTCTCGACGGCGTATTCGAATGAAACCCGATAGAGGTCAAGCTGCTCATGACCGAACTGCATGATCTCCTCGATTACGACAACGACCACGAGTTCGCCCAAAAACGGCGGGATAACCGATTCGCGCCCCTTCTTGTCATCCCCCGCCAAAAAACGACGGGATCTTCGACCCGCACCCCCCCTGTCGTCCCCGCATGAATCTGGCGGGGACCCAGCATCATATCAAATCAAAACACAAATCCTTCCATTCTGGTCTCTGGATTCCCCTTCGGCCGTGAGCTCAGGGCCGAACGGCCGCCAAAGTCATGCGGGAATGACAGGTTGGATTCCCGCCGTTCTTGAGCGGAGACACTTCTATTGGGCCTCCATGGAATTCAAGATTGTTTTCTCTAAGTTT
>JAFDKD010000971.1 GCA_019307165.1 Deltaproteobacteria bacterium
GGCGCATGACTCAGGGCCTCAATGGTCTCGTAGTAGAATCCGTAATTGGGCCGCCCACCGTGAGCCAGGCCGTTGATATAGGTCCGGACCCGGTCCCCTTTCCAGAAGGTCATGACGACCCCTTCCACGCCCTCGTCCAACACGGATGCAGATCCCGGCCAGGGCGGCGTGTGCAGGGTCCTGTACAGCATCCCGGTCCCCGGGAAAAACAGGACCAGCGATGCCGCGATCAAGGCCGCCAGACCCGCTTTCGGAAGCGGTTTCAGGGGTTTTCCCCCGATGCGATTGGTGAACAGCCCCAGGAACATCCCTGCGCTGATGAAGAGGAGGAGGGTGTGTTCCGTGCCCAACACAGTCAGCAGCAGGAACCCCGTAAGCACACCACCCAGAACATTCCCGCAAATGTTGAAAAAGTATATGGTACCGACCGATTTCGCCTCCTTTTCATGCCCGGCCGGGGCCATGGCGGCCAGTAGCGGGAAGCTGGCGCCCATCATGAGCGTTGGGACGAACATGAAAACCCCCGGCCAGAACAGGACGTCCGCCCAGCGGTAAAGGCCGCTAAAAAAAGACCTGAGAGACGCAAGGGAAATCGCGCCCCCGCCCGGATGGAGCACGGCGGCGAACGACTTCCGGGTCAGTACCGCCAGGTCCGTATGCCGGGTCAGAACGTCGTAGCCCGTAAATGCCGCCAGAACGGCAAGGGCAACGAGGAATTGAAGAAGAAAAAAGAGGTCTTTCGGCGTCTTTAAAGGCCGTCGGGCAATCCGCCGGTTCATCCAGAGACTGCCAAAGGCGATCCCCGCCAGGTAAACCGAAAGGCTCGTGCTAAAGGCATAAGGGGACGCCTTGACCAGTACGCCCACCACCCGAAACCAGACGATCTCGTAACCGATGGCCAGAAAACCGGTAACAAATACCAGCAGATAGGCCATCCGGCCCAGGGAATACGCGCCAACCGGGACCGCGGGTCCGATTTGGCCTTGGTATTTTTCCTTGGGGGCGATCCTCCCGGCAACGTAAATAAGCCCCGCAAGCACCAGATTGGCCGCGGCGGCCGCATGCACCGACCGGTCCAGGCCCCAGAAGGAGATGAGCCCGTACCCGGCCGCCATGCAGCCGGCGGCGGCGCCCAGGGTGTTGATAAAATAGAGAAAGCTCACCGTTCGAGGAAAATCCCGGATCACGGCGTTGAAGATCTTGGTCAGCAGCGGCAGGGTCATTCCCATCAGGAACGTGGGCAGGCTCAGGAAAAGAGCCATGGAGGCCAGGGACCAGCCGTAGCCGCTCCCGGCAGTGGACCGCCCCAGGTAGCTCAGAAAGGGCAGGCTCAAGAGCCCGAAGCACCCCATGAGAAGTTCGATCAGCACATAGAGGCCGATCCTGCGGTGGACGCGCTCGCCCAGCCATCCCCCGGCAAGCGCCCCCACGCCCAGCCCGAACATGTAGACGCTCACGATCAGGGTGATGGATACGGACCCCACGCCGTAGTGAAGCGTCAGAAGCCGCTGCCAGGCCACCTGATAGACCAGGCTCGCCCCTCCCGAGACAAAGAAGACGATTGCCAGGATCAAACTAAACCGGGCGGGGCGAAGAAATTTTTGATTTTTGATTTGCGATTCAAGGAATTAATCAATTTATCCATTCCCCCTCCCCTAACCCCTCCCACGGGGGGAGGGGAATTCGGTGTGACAGCCTCCCGCGGTCAATAAAAATGATTCAATCCAATTACGACTCAGGGCCTTTGGTATCCCTTGACATCAGCCTGTACATTGATATTGTATGACCTTCATCCCGGCCGGTGACGGCTGCCGATGTCCCCGTTTCAGAACCCCAAAAGGGAGCGAACCGCCATGAATATAAAAGGACTCAGGTTCATTCTGCCGGCCCTTGCGCTGCTTACACTTTCGTGCGCCGGCGCCCAACCCGATGTGGACCCCGAGGTCGCCGTCAAGGCCCGGGCCGCCGCCTACTGGCAGCATCGCATCAAGGGCGAATTTTCCAAGGCATATCCATACGAGTCCCCGCCATTCAGGGAAGGCGTGAGTCTCGATATCTACTACAAGGCCATCGGTGGCGGTCTGCTGTACCTTGGCGCACACGTCAAATCGGCCGTCGTTCGGGGGGATACCGCGGTGGTGATCGTGGAAATTCGGTACAAACCCATGGGCGCCGTCACACCCAAAAAAGGGCTTCAGCGGGATATTCACGACAATTGGCAGCTTTACGACGGGGAGTGGTGCCACCGGTTCAGACGGCAAAAGAAGAAGCCCCCTTCGGTGGATATGTGATGATTGTCGATCGATGATTGTTGATTTGCCATTTCTTGCCGCGGCGTAGTCCGTCTCCGACTGCAATCCCAAAAACGCCAATCTGTCCCCCTTTGCAAATGTTCGCTTGTGATGTCAACAACCGCTCGTGTTCAGCGAAGCGGCGCTCCAAATCGTTGGTATGTAGGGCGGCATTTTATATGCCGCCGCAGGTCGATTGTCCCCTGCCGGTCGCGCATTGGCGGGATATGAAATCCCGCTCTACAGCGACTTGTTTTGTGCTCCCAATCGACTGAAATCGAATCCGTTGACGAGATGACGCGCACGAATGCGCCGAATTCACCGTGAAGGGCGTGGTCCGGTCCATCCTGACCGCTGAGAATTCTGAAGGTC
>JAFDKD010000313.1 GCA_019307165.1 Deltaproteobacteria bacterium
GAGTTATTGAAGATTTATGGATGCCCGGCACTCAACCTCAAAACCGAAGTCTTATAGGGCAGACGCGTTCATTCAAGTTGAGTGCCGGGCCACAACCAATTTTCAATTTTCAATTCCCAATTTCTTTGCAGTCCTGTAAGTGATGCACCCATTAGGTGTCGGGTGTCAGGTGTCAGGAAAGGATTTGTTTTGAGCAAACGCTGGGAAATCAAGTAGGGGCAATCCCAGCAGCAACAGAATGCCGCGTCGACGTCTATTATTCGCACTGACACGTGTCGAAGATCCCGCCGTTGTTGGGCGGGGAACCTTATTTCCTTGTTGGCATAGCCAGACAACCCTGACCCCCGCTGCACGGGGGTTTTGCAGATAGGAATATTATGAAGACCGATCGACAAGAGACGGGGGAGGACGCCTTCATGCTTCACGTGGGGATCGATGCCGGCTCGGTCAGTCTAAATTGCGCGGTGGTGAACTCCCGGGGGGAACTCGTCTTCGAAGCCCCATATGCGCGCCATATGGGAAAGGTGGAGGCGGCCGTGCTGGACCGGCTGGAAACCCTTTTCAAAACGTACGGTCCTGAGCGGATCCGTTCAGTGTCCTTTACCGGAAACCACGGCAAGAAACTCAGCGAGTCCATGGGGACCTTCTACGAGTTCGAGACCATCAGCGAGGTCCTTGGGGCCCTGTGCCTGCAGCCCGATGTTCGGTCCATTATCAGCATGGGGGGACAGGACACGGCCCTCCTGCAGGTCCGCCATGGTAATGGTGGCGGATCCGCCGGAACCGGGCCATGGGAACTGGACTATTTCAATACCAACGGACCGTGCGCATCGGGCACCGGTTCTTTTATCGACCAGCAGGCCCAGAGATTGGCCACCTCCATCTATGCGGAGGAGTCCCGAGCCTCCCGGGAGCAGATCGACAAAATCCTTGGGGACTTCATCGACCTGGGGCTTCAGAGCGAACACCCGGCCAACGTGGCTTGCCGATGCACCGTGTTCACCAAATCGGACATGATCCATCTCCAGAACAAGGGTGAACGGCTGGAAGACATCATTTACGGCCTGCATATCGGAAACGCCAGGAACTACATGAGCACCATCGTTTCCGACCGCAGGCTCGAATATCCCATACTTTTTATCGGGGGGCTTTCCCTGAATGCGCTTCAGGTGAAGGCCTTTAAAAGCTACTTCCCCGATCTGATCGTTCCCCCCCACAGCACCTCCGTCGGGGCCCTGGGGGTGGCGCTCCAGGCCATGGAGACGGGTCTGGAAAACCGGGTGGACCTGGAGGCACTCCGATCCAAAGGGTCGGCTGACCGGGTGGAGGTCCCCGTTGCGCCGCGTCTGGAACTGAAGAAAACGGTTTTTCCCGAGACAAACGAGGTGGGACCGAAAAAACCCCTGGGCAAAAAGACACCCGTCTACCTGGGTATCGATATTGGGTCTACCACCACCAAATACGCCCTGATGAACGAAGAGCGGCAGATTATTCACAAGAGCTATGTCCATACACGGGGAAAACCCATTGAAGTGACCCAGCAGCTGCTGAGTGAAATCCGGGACGAGTTGGGAAACCGAATTGAGATTGTGGGAACGGCCACCACCGGTTCCGGCAGAAATGTCGTGGGCGATTTTTTGAACGTTGACCTGATCCTCGACGAGATAACGGCCCACGCCAGGGGGGCCGTGGAGATCGATCCCGAGGTAGACACGATTTTTGAAATCGGGGGGCAGGATTCCAAATACATTTACATCGCCAACACGTACCCCCTCGATTTCGACATGAACAAGGTCTGCGCCGCCGGAACGGGGAGTTTTCTGCACGAGTTGGCCAATAAGTACGGCATCGGCATCGTGGGCGAATTCCAGAAAATCGCCATGTCCTCGGAAACGCCGGTGAAACTGGCCGAGCGCTGTACCGTATTCATGGAGTCGGACCTGGTTTCCTACCACCAGAAAGGCGTGGACGAGAAGGACCTGATCGGGGGGCTCTGTTATGCCATTGTGCATAATTACCTGAATCGTGTGGTGGAGAAGCGTAAGATCGGCCGCCATGTCATGTTCCTGGGGGGGCCGTCTCTGAACAAGGGCGTTGTGGCCGCATTCGAGAACGTCCTGGGTCGGGGCCTTATCGTGCCCCGCCACCGTGAAGTGCTCGGCGCCTATGGGGCCGCCATCAGTGTGCAGGAAAAAATGGCTTCCGACAGCGAACCGTTGAGCCGCTTCAGAGGACTGGACAGCGCCGTCAACGACCGGATGAACTTTACGGAAAAGGTTTGCAGCGCCGATCCCAATTGCCATAACCAGTGCAAGCTGAAGATCTATAATTTTGACGGGCGGCGCAGCGTTTGGGGTGGCGAGTGCGGACGATATGAACATACCCGGGCCAGGGGGTCGGTTAAGGAAAATGCTTTCGAGGCCTGGGAGCAGATCTGGCGGGAATACATGGACGGGGTCTATCGGGAGCTTGGGGACGCCCCGCTGATGGAGGTGGACGGTCGGCCCACCGTAGGCATGCAGCGGGCGCTCTACGGCGTGCAGGGCAGTGTCATGTGGGCCCATTTTTTTGACCGTCTGGGGATGCGTCTGGTGCTGACCCCACCGACCAATGCGGCCATATCCAGGGCGGGGATCGAGACCATGACGGCCGAGGCCTGCTATCCCGTCAAGGTCTCTCACGGACATGTGAAAGCGCTGCTGGGAAAGACTAAATACCTGTTTCTCCCCAACCTGATCGACATGGCTACGCCCGAAATTTCGGAGGCCGGTTATTTCTGCCCCATGGTCCAGGGAAATTCCTACATGGTGCGCTCGGCCCTTGCCATCGACACGGAGACCCTCTTGAGCCCGATCATTCACCTGAAATACGACCGGGACACGTTGGCCCTGGCAATCTACGAACAGATGAAACCAAAGCTCAGGGTCACCAGGAAACAGGTCCGCCGCGCCCTTTTTCATGCACTGGATCAAGAGGCCGGATTCATAGGAGACCTTCATCGCAAGGGAAGAGACTTTCTGGATCGTCACGACCCGCGCGACCCCCTGGCGGTGGTGACGGGCCGCCCGTACAATCTTTACGATGAACGGCTCAACCTCAGGCTCGGCAGGAACCTGGCAAAGATCGGGGTGTCCGCGGTGCCCATGGATTTTGTGGATGTGTCAACCGTGGACCTGACGGACTTTCCCTCCATGTACTGGGGGCTGGGGGCCCAGATCCTGAGGACCGCCAAGTATGTAAAGGCGAATGCCTGCACATTCGGGCTGCACCTCACCAACTTCAGCTGCGGGGCGGATTCGTTTCTGGAGCATTTCTACCGCCACATCATGGGAGATAAGGCATATCTCATATTGGAGCTGGATGAACACAGCGCCGTGGCCGGCGTCATGACGCGGCTGGAAGCCTTTCGAAACGTCATGGAAAACGCCATGGCCAAGGCCGGGGCCGAGGTGGTGAGCGATATGAAATTGGCAAATTAGAAGAGAATATCGAATAACGAATATCGAACAAGGAATTTAGAAGGAACGAAGAACAACGACAATTAATGTTCACTGCTCAATCGTCCCGCCCGTGGAATATTTTATGAAAGCAGACACCGCCAGACAAGATCGTCAATTAGAAACAAGCCGAACTCAGGGAAAGGAACGCGGCCGGGTCATCGCATTTGAGTCCCTGTCGAAAAATGTGGGTCGGTTCGAGTTAAAGGGCAAGACCTTTCTCATTCCGGAAATGAACCGGATCGGGTGCCATCTCTTGGCCGGCACATTCAGGGGGTTCGGCATCAATGCCCTGGTGATGGAGACCGGCAAAGGCATGGACCTGGGAAACGAGTATACCTCCGGCAAGGAGTGCTATCCCTGCCAGGTCACCACCGGAGACATCCTCTATTTCATGAAACGGGAGCGCGAGCGTCTGGGCCGCGCCTTCGACCCTGCCTCGTATGTGTATTTTATGCCCGAATCCGGGGGCCCTTGCCGGTTCGGCATGTACAACAAGTACCAGCGGATCGTGCTGGACACGTTCCCCGATTTGAAGCAATTGAAAATCGGGGCCCTGACCACCCAGGACGGCTATTCCCTTTCGGGTGTTATCGAGAAAGAAAAAGTCCGTGACCTCAGAAAGGCCTCCTATTTTTCAGTCATTGTTTCCGACATCCTGGACCGGTTGTTGTGGCGGGTTCGCCCCTATGAAAAGGAGACGGGCGCGACCGACGACTTCATTGAGCGCGCCATGGATCGCATGTCGGCTTTATTTGAAAACCGCGGTCCGGAGAAGGATTTTGACGGGATACTGGATGAACTAGATGGGATTGTCAGGGAAGGGAAGGAAATTATCGATCCCGGTATTTCACGGAAACCGCTGATCGGGATCGTTGGTGAAATCTATCTCCGGACCCACGTGCAGTCGAACCAGGACTTGATTCGGGTCTTGGAGAGATACGGCGCCGAAGTGGTAAACGCCTCCATCGCCGAGTGGATTAATTTCACCTCCTACGAGCGGTTGAGGGAGGCCAAGATCGGCCTGCGGTTGGGTTTGAAACAGCTGCAAATCGGCCGGGTCAGGGAGCAGTTGAAGGAAATCGTCAGCTGCGGGGCGGAGCTTTTCTACCAGGAGCATCGGCAGGATCAGGTCTACCGGCGGATCAGGCCGTTAATCGACCTGGCCGAAGATCACAAAGTCGGGCATCTGGAAAAGGTCCTGGCGGGGGCGGACGTATTTTCCTTTGATGTGGGGACGGAGGCCTGCCTGAGCATCCCCGGGATTATGGAATATGCACGCGAAAACTACAACGGCGTGGTCAACGTTTTTCCGTTTACCTGCATGCCGAGCACGCTGACCTCAGCCATCGTAAAACCCGCCATGAACCGCATAGGCGTTCCCTATCTGGACACGCCCTACGACTCCTCCAT